>JBMTAR010000042.1:0-14037 GCA_049428925.1 Gemmatimonadaceae bacterium | reverse complement strand
CGTGGATCCCATCCTGCAGGATCAGGCGGCTCGTCGCGGTGCAGCGCTGCCCGGTGGTGCCGAAGGCGCCCCAGAGGACGCCGTCGAGGGCGAGGTCGAGATTGGCGTCGTCGAGCACGATCTGCGCGTTCTTGCCGCCCATCTCGAGGGAGAGCCGCTTGTGCATCCGCCCGCAGGTCTCGCCGACCTTGCTCCCTGTGTCGGTGGAGCCGGTGAACGAGATCAGCGGGATCTCCGGATGCGCGACGATCGCCGCGCCCACCTCGCCGTCGCCGTGCAGGAGCTGGATCACCTCGGGCGGGAGCCCTGCCTCCAGGAGGATCTCGACGAGCACGTGCCCCGTGTGCGGGACATCCTCCCCGGGCTTGAAGATCACCGCGTTCCCGCAGACGAGCGCGGGGAACATCTTCCAGGTGGGGATCGCGAGCGGGAAGTTGAACGGCGTGATGAGCCCCGCGATGCCGATCGGGCGGCGGAAGCTCATCGCCCACTTGTCGCGCAGCTCGCTGGGGACGGTGTGGCCGAAGAGCCGCCGCCCCTCCGTGGCCGCGTAGAAGGCGGTGTCGATCCCCTCCTGCACGTCGCCGCGGGTCTCGGCGAGGGGCTTCCCCATCTCGCGGGTCATCAAGTCGGCGAGTTCCTCCTTCCGCGCGGCGAGGATCTCACCGACGCGCCGGAGCACATCGCCACGCGCCGGGGCCGGCATCCGCCGCCAGCGCTCGAAGCCGCGCGTCGCGCTCGCGACCGCCCGCTCGACATCCGTGGCCCCCGATCGCGGGAAGCGCCCGATGCGGTCCCGCGTGTCCGCCGGGTTCACATTCTCGAAGTAGGTGCCGGACTCGGGCGCGACCCATGCGCCGCCAATGAAGTTCTGGAAGGTCGTCATACCGGGAATCTAGGGGAGGTCAGTCGACGTCGCGGCGCAGGCCGTGCCGCTCGATCTTCGCATAGAGGTTGGAGCGGGGCATCTCGAGCGCGCGCGCCGTCTCCGCGACGTTCCAGCCATGGCGACGGAGGTGGTGCGCCAGATACGCGCGCTCGGCGGCACGCTTGAACTCGTCCCAGGTGGCGCAGGCCTCAAGCCCACCCAGCGGAGAGGCGGCGTCCGCCGCCACGGCGCCGCGCGGAAGGACGAGCCGCTCGACGTCCGCGACCGTGACGTGCGGCCCCTCGGCCAGCAGGAGGAGCCGCTCGACCGTGTTGCGGAGCTCGCGCACGTTCCCGGGCCACTCAAGGGCCATGAGGCGATCCAGTGCCGCCGGGTCGACGGGGCGCGCCGGCACCCCGGTGGCCGCCGCGAGCTCGGCGAAGTGCTGGACGAGCATCGGGATGTCGTCGCGCCGGTCCCGCAACGGCGGCACGACGATCGGCACCACGTTCAACCGGTAGAAGAGGTCCTCCCGGAAGCGCCCCGCCGCGATCTCCGCATCGAGCCGCTTGTTCGTCGCCGCGAGCACCCGCACATCCACCGTGCGCCCGCGCGCCGCGCCGATCCGGGTCACCGCGCCATCCTCGAGGACGCGCAGCACCTTCGCCTGCGCCGCGAGCGACATATCGCCAATCTCATCAAGGAGGAGGGTGCCCCCGTCGGCGAGCTCGAAGGTGCCGGCGCGGTCGGCGACGGCGCCCGTGAACGAGCCCTTCACGTGCCCGAAGAGCTCGCTCTCGATCAGCTCCGCCGGGATCGCCGCGCAGTTGACGGCGATGAACGGCTCCCGGGCGCGCGGCGAGTGCTGGTGCAGGGCGCGCGCGACGAGCTCCTTCCCTGTCCCGTTCTCACCGGTGATCAGCACGCGCGCCCCCGTGGCGGCGACGCGCTCAACCTGCGCCACGAGCGCGCGCATCGCCGCAGAGCCGCCCACCAACGCGCCATGTCGCTCCACGACCTCGCGGAGCCGCTGGTTCTCGTCGCGCAGTGTGAGGTGCCCCAGCGCGTTCCGCAGCGTCACGAGGAGCCGTTCGGTGTCGAGTGGCTTCTCAAGGATGTCGTAGGCGCCGCGCTGCGTCGCCTCGACGGCGTCGGCGATCGTCGCGTGACCGGAGATCATCACCACCACGGCCGCGGGATCGTGTGCTCGGAGGCGGCTCAGCACCTCGAGGCCGTCGAGCCCCTGCATCTTCACATCGAGGAACGTCAGGTGCGGCGCGAACTCCGGGAACGCGGCGAGGGCCGCAGCACCGCTCGCGACGGCGCGCACCTCGTACCCCTCGTACTCGAGGAGCTGCGCGAGGGTCTCGCGGATCCCCGCCTCGTCGTCGACGCCGCGGCCGCGGCGCCTCACGCCGCCCCCCCCCCCGCTCGCCCGGTTCCCGCGCGGCCCGCCTCGATTGCCCAGTGGACGCGACGACCGGCCTCCACGACCACGTTGCCGCGGCTGCGGACCGCCGGCATCTCGATCGGCAGGCGGCGTCGGACCTCGGGCCACCAGCGGTCCTTCGTGGCCCATCCCGCGGCGCCAAGGACGATCAGGAAGAGTCCGCAACCGATGCGACCGAGACAGCCGAACATCTAGCGGACCTCCGCGGGGATGGGGGCGGCGGCATCGAACGTGGGCACCGGCGGCGTGCCCTCGCGGCCGACGACACCCGCCAGCACGTTGAGCGCCCCCGACCGGAACGGCGCGAACTCGACCGTCGAGAATCCCGCGGCGTGCACGGCCGCCGTCACGCGTGCCGCCTCCGCACCGATGCTCCACCGCGCCAACGGTGCCGGGTCGAGCTCCACTCGCGCCCGCTCGCCGAAGTACCGCACCCGGAGGTTCCCCTCGATCCCCAAGGCGCGGAGCGAGGCTTCGGCCGTCTCGACGGTCCGCAACCGGAGCGGGGTGACCGCCGTCCCATACGGCAGTCGCGACGAGAGACAGGGAGAGGCGGGTTGGTCCCATGTGGGGATATCCCGCGTCTGCGACGCGGCGCGGATCTCCGCTTTGGTGAACCCGAGTTCGGCGAGCGGCGAGCGAACCCCCTGTTCGCGTGCCGCCTGCGCCCCAGGCCGATGATCGCCGAGGTCGTCGGCATTGGTCCCATCGACGACCACGGCGAGGCCGCGCGCCTGCGCCACCGGGACCAGGCGCGACCAGAGCTCGGTCTTGCAGAAGTAGCACCGGTTCACCGGGTTCGCGGCGTAGCGCGCATCGGCGAGTTCCTCGGTGTCGAGCTCGAGGACCGGGATGGCGAAGCGGTCGGCCACGGCCCGCGCACGGGCCCACTGCGCGGCGGGA
Source organism: Gemmatimonadaceae bacterium (assembly GCA_049428925.1). Lineage (GTDB taxonomy): Bacteria > Gemmatimonadota > Gemmatimonadetes > Gemmatimonadales > Gemmatimonadaceae > Pseudogemmatithrix. Next base: position 10,816 of record JBMTAR010000042.1, on the reverse strand, counting down.
TAGGACGCGCTACGCCCGATCACGGCGAGGAGCTTCGCCGGACCGACCGCCTCGAGCGCCACACAGGCGAGATAGGCGGAGTCGACGCCGCCGGAGAACCCGACGAGCGCCGAGCCGTGCGCCGTGAACCACGCGACTAGCGCCGCTTCCTTCGCCACGAGGGTCGGGAGAGGGTGCGTCATCCGTCAAAGCTATCCCGCCGGCTCGGGCCGGAACATCAGGGCCTCCGCGACAGCGGCCTCGTCCACCGCGGTGCGGCCGTCGAGGTCGGCGACGGTCCGTGCGACTCGCAACGCCCGATCGAAGCCGCGCGCGGAGAGGCGGAGCCGTTCCGCCGCCGTGCCGAGGAGGGTGAGCGCCTCGGCGGTGACGCCGCCGGCCGCGCGGAGCCACGCTCCCGGAGCCTCTGCGTTGAGGGTGACCCCGGTGACCGCCGCGTACCGCTGCACCTGCGCGGCGCGCGCCGCGGTTACTCGTTCGCGCACCGTCGCGCTCGACTCGCCCGCGGCGCGCCCCCGCATCGCCTCGAGCGCGACGGCCTCGACTCGGACGTGGAGATCGATCCGGTCGGCGAGCGGTCCGGAGAGTCGTTCGCGGTAGGTTCGGATGGCCGCCTCCGAACACCGGCAGATGCCGCGCGGATCCGCCGCGTGCCCGCAGGGGCAGGGATTCGCTGCCCCGACAAGGAGAAAGCGCGCGGGAAACAGCACCGACTGCGCGGCCCGAGCGATCACCACCCGTCCATCCTCGAGCGGTTGCCGCATCGCATCGAGAATGTGCCGGGGAAGCTCGAGGAGTTCATCGACGAAGAGGACCCCCCGATGCGCGAGGCTCACCTCCCCTGGCCGCGGGCCTGACCCGCCACCGATCAGTCCGGCGAGGCTGATGGAGTGGTGTGGCGCGCGAAACGGCGGCCGGCGAGTCGGCGTGCCGCCGGCAGGCAACACCCCGCCGACGGAGTGGATCGCCACCACATCGAGAAAGGCCGCGTCGTCGAGCGGGGGGAGCAGACCGGCGAGGCGCCGCGCGAGCATCGTCTTCCCCGCCCCCGGCGGGCCGAGCATCAGCAGATTGTGCCCGCCGGCGGCGGCGATCTCGAGCGCACGCTTCGCCGTCCGCTGGCCGACGACATCGGCAAGGTCCGCACCATCCGGCAGCGGATCCTCCAGCGCGGGCGCACCGACGGCGAGACGACGGGCCGAGAGTCGCCCGGCGCGCAGGGTGTCGACGAGCGCGCGGAACGACCCCGCGCAGGCGACCGGCAACGTACGCAGGAGCGCCGCCTCCGACGCGTTTCCCTCGGGGATGACCGCAAACCGCGCCGCGCCACGATGCGCGGCCTGCGCGAAGGGGAGCGTGCCCCGCACCGCTCGCACCGTCCCGTCGAGCCCGAGTTCCCCGAGGAACCAGTACCCCTCCACCGCCGCCGCCTCGAGTTGTCCACTCGCGACGAGGACACCGATCGCGATCGGGAGGTCGAACCCCGGTCCGTCCTTGCGGACGTCGGCAGGGGAGAGATTCACCGTCCATCGACGCGGCGGGAGGACGAACCCCGCGTTCACGAGCGCCGCCGCGACGCGGTCGCGCGCCTCACGAACCGCCCCGGACGGGAGGCCGACCATCGTCCAGCCGGGCAGGCCGGTGGCGGCGTTCACCTCGATGGTGATGGGGACGGCCTCGACCCCGACGACGGCAGCGGACCGGATGGCGGCGAGCATCGCGGTAGAGTGCACACGACCGTCACGACGTCGGCATCACCCTGACGCGGGCGTCACCATCGCGCGGCTACCTTCGCCCCCGGCCACGCCCTACCTTGCCTGCATGCCACGTCTCGTGCCGCGGTGCGTCGCCGGGATTCTGCTTGCGCTGTCGGCGATGCCGCTCGACGCGAGCGCCCAGGCGACCGGCTCGTACCTCGCGTTGAAGATCGACCAGTCGCCGCTCCCCCTCGCCGACCGGGTGACCGACGGTGACGGCACGACGTACCTGATCGAGTTCGACCGGATGGTGCTGTCGCTCCGTTCGGAGAGCCGATTCCGCGCCATCGTCCGATTCCGTCGGACCCTCACCTCCGCTGCTGGTCAGGCGCGGGGCGGCGCGCGCGGGGCCCCGCTCCAGACGATGACCGTGACGGGCCGCTACTCGGTGACCGGCAACGCGATCCGCTTCATCCCCGACGCCTCCGATGCGACGCGCGGGCTCCGCATCCTCGACGGCACCATCGAGTCGCGGACGCGCATCGCCGTCCCCTTCGACTACCGCAACGGCCGCGTGACGCGGAACCGGATGCTCCGACTCGAACGCCGCACCGACATCCTGTGATGGGACCGATTCGCTCCACCGCCGACCGACGGCCGCGCGGCCGCGCCAGCATCATCAGACGAGAGACGACCGAACGCACCGCCCGCCGCGTGCTCGTCGCGCTGCTGGCGCTGCTCCCCTGCACCGGCCTCAGGGCACAGACGCCGACCGACTCCGCCACGATCGCCGCCGCCGACTCCTTCGTCGTCCGGCTCGAGACCACTCGGGGCACGATCGACCTGATGGTGCGCCGCCACTGGGCGCCGCTCGGCGCCACCCAGCTCGGCCGCGCGGTCGCCGACGGATACTACGACGGGGCCGCCTTCTTTCGCGCCCTGCGCGGCTTCGTCGTGCAGTGGGGGATCGCGGCCGATCCGGCGATGACCGCCCGCTGGCGTGACCGACGGATCCCCGACGACCCGACCACGGAGAGCAACCGTCGTGGCACCGTCACGTTCGCATCGGGCGGTCCACAGACGCGGACGGTCCAACTCTTTGTGAACCTCCGCGACAACGCACGCCTCGACGCGATGGGCTTCCCACCGATTGGCGAGGTGGTGCGCGGGATGGACGTCGTCGACGCGCTTCACACCGGCTACGGCGAGGGAGCGCCGGCGGGGCGCGGCCCGTCACAGGACCGGCTCACCACCGAGGGGGAACCCTATCTGGCGCGGGAATTCCCGCAGCTCGACCGGATCAGGACGGCGCAGATCGTGCAGGTGTTCGGCGGGCGCTGAGGCGCGGCGCCTCCACCAACGTCAGGTCGACGCCGCCGGGGTCACACCGGCGATCGTGGCCTGCTTGGCGGCGCGCTTGGCCGCCCGCTTCGCCGCCTCCGCCGCCACCCGCGCCTCGTACGCGGCCCGCGATTCCATGATCGACCCGCGGCAGGTCGCCGCGCCGCACGCGCACCGATAGCGCGCCTCGTCCTCCGCCGTCTCGTCCCCGCTCCGCTGGTACTCGTAGTCGTAGAAGAGTTCCTCCCCGACCGCGATGTCGCGGATCGCGTCGATGAACACGCGGCTCTTGTCGATCACCGCCTCGCAGTTCGGGGCGCAGGAGTGGTTGATGAACCGCGCGTCGTTCCCGCCGTGCGCCGCATCGATCACCGTCCGATTCGAGACCGCAAATAGGAACGTGTGATGCTCCGACATCGCGGCGTCGTCGTACCGGGCGTCGGCCACGGCGTGCGAGATGCGTTCGCCGACGTACTCGATGACGCGCTCGCCGCGCGCGATGACACGCGTCGCGAAGGCACCGCGACCGGCGATGGGGGAGGAGCGGATCTCGAAGGGCGGGGTGCGAGGGGCGCGCGTCGGCATGGCACGAAGCTAATCGCTCCGAGGGCGTATCACCGGCGGAGCGGAACGCCGAGCTCGAGCCCGGCGTACCAGGTCCGCGGGGGCGCAGGCTCGAACACCCGACCGAACGCACCGTTTACCGTCACCGCGCCGACGTAGCGCTGGTCCAGCGCGTTCTGCACCGCGACGAACGGCTCCACCGCATGCCCGAGGAGCACACCGCTCCACGACGCGCGCACGTTCAGCTGACCGCGTCCCCACCCGGGGACACGGACTGCGTTGCGATCGTCGGCCCAGAGCGCGGACTGCAGTGTCTGATCGACGTCGAGCGCGGCTGAACCGCGCGTGAGCCGTGCGCCGAGCCGGACGGTCGTGCGTGGCACGCCGGCCAGGCGATTGCCGTCGAGCGTATCGCGGGCGGGGGCCGGCAGCGACACCGAGGGGACGGCATACGACGCGAACCGATACTCGGCACGCGTCCACGCGCCGCGGAGCTCGACCCCCGGCCGCGGCGCAACGACGAGCCCGGCCTCGACGCCGCGGCTCCGCGTCCCGCCGGCGTTCGCGAAGAAAGCCCGCCCGCCACTCTCGAGGAACTGCACGATCGCCTCGCGTGCGGTCGCCTCGAACCAGGCGAGATCGTACTGCACCACCATCCCGCGAGCGCGCCACCCGGCCAGACGGCCGCGCACGCCGAGCTCGAGCGTCGCCACCCGCTGCGGCCCTAGCGACGGATTGAACCCGCCAGCGCCGTTGACCCGCGCGTTCAGTTCGGTCGTCGTCGGCGTCTCGAACGCCGTGGAGAGATTCACGTACGGCGCCGCCGCGCGGCTCGCCCGCCAAACCGCACCAAGGTGGCCGCTCGAGGCCGCCATCACGCGCGACCCCGAATCGTCCTCCCCGTCGCCGAGGAACCGGTCATCGACGGCGAATCCGATGCGGTCGTGCCGGAGCCCGGCGCTCAGCGTCACCGCCTCGGCCGGCGAGAGCTCGAGATGCACGAAGGGCCCGACGCTCGTCACCGTCTCGCGTTGGTCGAGCAGGAGGGTGTCGGTCGGGAGGTCGCGGGTGCCCGCGGTGCTGCGCCAGTTGCGTCGCGCGTCTTGCCCCCGCTGGAGATCGAGCCCCGCCGCGACGCGAGGAGACCACGAGCCTGACAGCCGCCGCACACCGTCGAAGCGCGCGCCAATCACCCGGCGATCGATGGTGGAGTAGGTCCCGTTGGTCGGCCCCGCCGGCGCCGGCGGGGTGGTGGCGAGCGGATTGTCCACCGAGCGCGCCTGGCGATACACGCTGACGCTCCACTCGCCGTTCATCGTCTCGCCACGCAGCCGCGCGGAGACGTGACGCTGTGCCACGGCGCGACGCGCCCCACGCCGCAGGTTCGTCGCGGCGGCGCTGTCGGCGTTCGCCGCCCACTCGGCCGCCGTGAGCGCCCCCGGATTGAAGGCCACCGGCGTCTCGCTCGTGCCGCCACGCAGCTCCAGCGAACGGCCGGCGCCGAGCGCATGGTCGAGCGCGAGCGCGAGCTGGCGTGCGTCGGAGGCGCTATGCTGCCGGAACCCGTCGGTCACGGTCCGCGAGGCCGAGACGAGCCCCACGGTGCTCCCGGCGCGACCGGCAAGGCGCACCTGATGCTTCGCCAGTCCGTACGACCCCGCCAAGGTCCGGAGGCGGAGGTGGAGGGGATCGGGGGCATCGAGATCGGTCGTGAAGGCGAGGACGCCCCCCGACCCGTTGCCGTATAGCGACGAGGCCGATCCGCGCAGGACCTCGACGCGTCCGATCGCGCCAAGGTCAATGTTCGTCAGCTGGCTCTGTCCATCCGGGAGTGACTGCGGGATGCCGTCGAGGAGCACCTTCACCCCCCGAAGCCCGAAGTTCGCCCGGCTCCCCGCCCCGCGGATCGAGATCCGCTGGTCGACTGCGGCGTTGTAGCGGTTCGAGACGACGACCCCGGGGATGTTCGCGAGCGCTTCATCGATGCCGATGGTCGGTTGCGCGCGTCGGAGATCGCGCGCCCCCTGCGTGCCGACGGCCCAGGGAAGTCGGTCGAGGGTCGACGCCGTTCGGGTCACCTCCACGCGCACCGGCGCGACAACCCGCGCCCGCAGGGAATCGGGCCGCAGCGTGTCGGTGCTCGTCCGCTGCGCGAGCAGGGGCGTGGTCAGGGCGAGGGCGCCGAGCCCGACGAGCCGTCGCACCCACCCAACCCACCGCGCACGACGCTGGTGCGCGCGTGCCTCACGCTGGGCGGTGCGGACGACGGCACGCCACGCGGAGCGCATCGATTCGGCGTCGGGGAAGCGTTCGTCTCGGTTCGGGGCGAGGCCGCGCCGCAACCAGCCGCGCAGTGGTTCCTCGAATGGCTCAAGGTCAATGCGCCCGCCGATTTGTGCGGCGAGGATTGCTGGCCCGTCCCGCCCGGCGAAGGGCGGCTGGCCGGTGAGCGCGAAGATCACGATCCCGGCGATCGCGAAGAGATCCGTCCCGACGCCCTGCTCCTCGCCGAGAAGTTGCTCCGGTGCGGCGAACGCGGGCGTCCCGGATGCACCGGCCACCGCCGTCCCCATCGCGTTTGCGATGCCGAAATCGGCAATCCGCCATCGGCGATACCGGTCGATCAGGATGTTCTCGGGCTTCAGATCGCGGTGGATGATCCCGTTCGCGTGCGCGACGGCGAGGCCATCGAGGATCGCGTCAACCTGCGCGCCGATCTCCTCCAGCGGACGCGGCCCCGCGCGCGCCACGAGATCCGCCACGGAGCCCTCCTCCTCCAGCTCCATGATGTACCAGTTCACATCCCCCTTCGCGTCCCACGCGAAGATCGGGACGATCGCGGGATGCTGCAGCTGGGCCGCGAGCTGCGCCTCGCGTCGGAAGCGGCTCACTGCGGCGGCGTTTCGCGCAATCGTAGGGTGGAGCATCTTGAGCGCGACCTCACGCTCGAGCGAGAGATCCCGCACGCGCCAGACGGAGCCGTAGGTGCCGGTGCCGAGCGGCGCGAGCACCTCGTAGTCGTCACCCGTCGCCCAGCGGAGCTGATTCTCCTCCGTGAGCATGGTCGGCTCCCCGACGACCCGCTCCGCCGCGGGCACCGCCAGGTTGCTCCCCGCGGAGATGCGCTCAATCTGCCGGAGCATCCCCGCCACGCTTGAGAACCGGTTCTCGGGATCGGCCTCCAGCATCCGGTCGACGAGGGAGGCGACCGTCGCCGGACAATCGGGGCGCACGATGCGGATCGGCGGCACGTCGGCCCCCGACGGGAGCTCGCCCGTCAGGATGGCGAATGCGAGCGCGCCGAGTTGCCACTGGTCCGACGCGGGGGTGGGGCGCCAGTCGCCGCCCCACTCCGGCGCCCACGGCGTCCACCGCGCGTCGGGGGTGACACCGGCGGGGATCTCATCGCGCGGGACCACCCACTGCCACCCGAGGGTCCAGATGCGTCCCGTCGGTGTCACATACGCCGTATCGGGACCGAGGGCGCCGTGCGTGTCGCCGGCATCGTGGAGATAGGCGAGCGTGGAGCCGATCGCGCGCAGGATCCGCATCGCGAAGGGGACCGTGTCCGCACCGATGCGGCGCACCCGGTCACCGACGGTCTCGCCCGTGATCCATCGCCGCAGATACCCAGGGCCACGCCGCGCCCCCGCCTGCTGCTGCCAGAAGTGGTAGGTGGTCGGGACGCTCGGATGGCTGCGATGCCCGAGATGCCGCGCCTCGCGGAAGAGCCACGGGTGGTGCGTCGGATCCGGCGCCGTGACCAGCGCGAGCGATCGTCCGATCGCGTCGACCACCTCCTGCGCGTGCCGATACGGCGTGAAGACGCCGGACCCGCCCCACCGCCAATCCGGGGGGAGGACCCAGCCCTCGAGGTGGGGCGGCAGGCCGCTACTGGGCCGATTGTGACCGATGGAGACGTCAGGCATCGCCAGAGCGAAACGTAGTCACGCGGCGGTCGGCGGCGGGCCGGGGAGACGGATGGTGAACGTCGCCCCCGCGCCCGGGATGCTCTCGGCGACGATTGTCCCGCCCCATCCCTCGACGAGGCGCCGGGCCATCGCGAGCCCGAGCCCGCTCCCGCTCGAGCGTGTCGAGAAGTGCGGGTCGAAGATCCGCGGGAGCAACTCAGAGGCGATCCCCGTGCCGTCATCCTCCACCGTGAGCGTTGCCCCGCCCGCCGCGTCCGGCATCGCCGCCACGGTCACCCGCCGCGCGTCGGCGAGTCGCGCGTTCTCGAGGAGGTTCAGCAGCACCTCGCGCAGCTCGCGGTCCTGCGCGGTGACCAGGAGTGGCGCCTCCGATACCTGCGCGCGCCATTCGATCCCCTCCGCGCCGATCCGCTCGAGCTCGATGACGTCGTGCACCGCCCGCGCCGCGTCGACCGCGGCGGGCGCCGGTGCGCCCGTCGGCACCACCCCATAGCGGCTGAAGGTCCGTGCGAGGTCGTCGAGCCGGTCGATCTCCGCGAGGATGCGCGCGGTGTTCTCCTCGAGGAGGCGCCCGAAGTCGCCGCGTCCGTCGCGATGCGCGCGCTGCAGGTGCTGCATCCCGAGCCGCATCGGCGTCAGCGGGTTCTTGATCTCGTGCGCGACCTGGCGCGCCATCTCACCCCAGGCGAGGACGCGCTCCGCGCGCACGACCTCGGTCACATCGTCGATCGTGAGCACGAGACGACGCCCCGTCGTGCCGAAGCGCGTCGCGCGCACCTGCCATCGCCGGCCGTCCCGGTCCACTTCCGTCGCTCGTTCGTCGGACGCCTCGGCGCGGATCGTCGCGGCCCACGCGGCGAGGGTGGCGCCGAGCACGACGTCCGCAGGCGTCCCCGGGGGAATCGACGCGCCGAGCATCGCCTCGGCCCGCGGGTTCGCGAGCGTGACGCGTCCCTCGCCGTCGAGCGCGAGCACGCCGCTCGCGACGTTGCGCAGCGTGGCTTCGAGGCGCCGTTGCGCGGTCTCGAGCTCGGCGCGGCTCTCCGCGAGGTCGACGGTCATCCGCCCGAAGGCGCGGAAGACCGGGACGAACTCGATCGGCGGTGGCCCGGACGGCTCCGGGCTCGGCACCCCGCTCGCCACAGCGAGCACGCGGGCGCGGAGCGCCCGGATCGGTTCGGAGAGCTGGCGCGCCCCGGCCCCGCTCGCCCAGAGCGCGACGAACGCGCCGAGCGTCATCGCGAAGAGGAGCAAGACCGCGAGGTCGTTGCGCCGCCGGTCGAGGAGGCGATCGTCGAGACGCGCCGGGGCCGCGAGGACGAAGGTGACCCCCGAGGCGTCGGCCGCGCTGCGGAACCCAAGGCGCAGCTGCGTGCGACCGAGCGTGGCGACCTCCCCCTGCACCGGGTCATCGCCATCCGCGAGCGCGAGGGCGATGGCGGGCGGGAGGAGGCGCCCCACCGGGGAGAGCGCGTCGAGGACGGGATCGCTCGTCGCGGCGAGCAGCCCGTCGGCATACAGGAAGAGCGGCGAATCGAAGCGTTGGCTCGCGGCCCGGAGCTCCGAAGCCGTGGTCGAGACCGCGACGCCACGCAGCGTCTCCCGCACCAGCAGGTCCCGGGCCTGCGCATCCTCGAGTTGGAGCCGCTGCACCGACCAGGCGGCGAAGAGCGCGGCCGGCACCGTGAAGGCGGTGAGGAGGGCGATGGAGAGCCGCACCCGGAAGCTGCGCAGCAGGTCGCGGCGCCGACGACGCCACCAGCGCCGCAGGACGCCGTCGGCGACGACGATCAGGAGCCAGAGCGCCCCGAGCAGGACGAGGTCGAGCGCCACGAGGAGCGCGCCGCGCATCGTCAGGGCCATCGGGCTGCGGAGGTCGATCTCCGCGTGCAGCCGTCGCGCCCCGGTCGGAGTGACCGTCACCCCGTCGCCGTGGAGGGCATCGCCGCGACGCGCCCAAGTGAGGGCACCCGCCGGAGGTCCGCTGACCGGTGTGCCCACCGCGTCGGCGGCGAGCCGGAGCGCATACGGTGGCTCGGGTGAGGGGGGCGGTGCGAACCCGAGCAGGGCGCCGAACGCATCCGGCGTCACGAGCGCCGAGCGCGGGGCGACGACGATCGTCGTCGCCGTCCCGTCGTCGTGCGGGGCCGCGAGCACGAGATGCACCCCGGGATCCCCGGGGACCGCCTGCAGGACCGCGACCCCCGTCGACTGCACCTCGCGGGCGAAGCGCTCGATCCCCAGGGTGATGCCTGGCCCCCGCCGCACGCGCACCTCATCAAAGCGCGCCCCATCGGGGGCCCAGGTGGCGATCTCGATTGGATAGTCGGTGGCGGCCAGCTCCGTCGCGCGGAAGGCGTCGAGCATCTGCACGCGCGTCCGTGCCGCTGCGGCGCGATCGAGCGAGGCGGCGGCGCGCTGCAGGAGCCCTGCCGCCATCGGATCCGCCGTCTCGAGCCCACGGACGTCTGCCTCGGCGAGCGCCACACGGTCCCGGGTGGTCGAGAGCCAGACGAGCGCGGTGGAGCCGCAGGCCGCGACGAAGGCGACCGGGACCACCACCGCGCGGCCGCGTCGGGAGAGCCCGAGCGCGAGGATCGCCACGACCCAGAACCCCGGGTGCCAGGCGGGAAGGCGGGCCGGCGGCTCGAGCAGCAGCACCGCGCTGAGGGCGGCGAGTGCCGCGAGCACCGGGGCGACCCAGACGGGGAGTCCGCGCGCGCCGCCCATCGCGAGCCGACCGGCGATGACGCCGGGGAGGAGCACGACCGTCGCCGCGAGGAAGAATGCGACCTGCCACGCGATCCAGAGGGTGACGGAGGCCCCGGCCATCGGCAGCTGGATTCCCCCGGCGAGGGCGCGCAGGGCGAAGGGGCCAATCCCGGCGACGACGGCGAGCGCCCCGAACGCGACGGGTCGTGCGGGCCGCCAACTGGAGGCCCGGACGGCGGTCAGCATCGCGAGCAGCAGCAGCCCGCTCGAGAGGGCGACGCTCGCCGCGTTGGCGGTGAAGGGACCGCCGAGCGCGACGAAGAAGACCGAGGGATCGAAGACGACGGACCGGCTCGACAAGCCCGCGGAGGGCACCGCGGCCACGACGGCGACCGCAGCGCACCAGACGGCGACGCGTTCCCAGAGCGGCCCCCCACGCCGCCAGGCGGTCGCGACGAGCCCCAGCACGACGAGCCCGAGGAGCGCCCCGACCCACGGGAGCGCCCGCTCCTCGGTGGCGAGTCGGCCGGCATCCGTGTCCAACGACAGCGGTCGCGCCGCGGGGGGGGG
>JBMTAR010000041.1:0-14431 GCA_049428925.1 Gemmatimonadaceae bacterium | reverse complement strand
GGGCGCGCCGCGCCCGACATTGCGTGCAACGGCGCATCGAGCACGGTCACCTGCCCGGTGCGCGGGGCGAGGACGCCGGCGATGAGTCCGAGGAGTGTCGTCTTGCCGCTCCCGCTCGGTCCGTGGAGGAAGACGCGTTCGCCGCGGTGGACCTCGAGGGTCGGGACGTCGAGGACGGAGCGGCCCGCGCCGTAGCCGAAGGTGACCTCGGCGAGGGCGATCGCCGCGGTCGACGTCACCGGCCGGTGTACGGCTTCGCTGCGAGTCCCTCGATCTCGAAGCCGACCTGCCCGTACGGCGAGTCGACGTTCTTGATGCGTAGCGTCCCCTCCATCCAAACCGCGTCGAAGAGGTTGAGCCGCACCGAGCGGCGTCCCGCCATCTGCACGAACGCCATCTGATTCGGCGGCGGCGGCGGCGTGTGCACGCAAGCGCCGTAGTACGGCACGAGGAGGAACTCGGCCCCCTCCTCCATCGCGTCGTCGAGCGGGACGACGAAGCCGGGCACGCGGACGAGCTTTCCGTCGAGCTTGCGCAGCGTGTCCGAGGCGCGGCCGTTCTCGTAGTCGAGGCCGGCGAGGATCCGCCAATCGACGTTCACCGCGGCGGTGGGCGCCGCGGGGGCCGCAGGGGCGGCGGCGCGGGCCTGCGCACTGAGGGTCGGGAGCGGGGTGAGCGGGAGCGCGAGTGTCGCGACGAGGCGGGCGAGCGGACGGATTCTCATACCGGAAAAGCTAGCGTTATCACCCGGTGGGTGGAGGGCGGAGACCCCCTCGTGGGCCGATTGCATCGGGGTGGGGTGCGACCTACCTTCTGGGTATCGAGTCCGGCGCCCGGCCCCCACGGCCGGGCGTCGGTTTTTCACTCCCCAGACGCGGCAGGACGGCATGATCGAAGCCCTCAAGCAGAAGCTGACGGACGAGGCGGAGAAGCTCCGCTACGAGCTCAACGTCACGCTTCCCAACGAGATCCGGAAGGCGGTGGAGCTCGGCGACCTGCGGGAGAACTCCGAGTACAAGGCGGCGCTCGAGCGGCAGCAGTTCGTGCAGGCGCGGCTCGGGCACCTGACGCAGCGCCTCTCCAAGCTCTCGTCCATCGATGAATCGCAGATCGCCGTCGACGCCGTGGGGATGGGCTCCAAGGTCGTGGTCGAGGACCAGGGCTCCGGTGAGCGTGAGACCTATCACCTCATCTTCGGGGACGCCGAGGAGTTCGAGGACGGTCAGGTCACGATGTCGTCGCCGATCGGGCGCGCGCTGCTCGGGAAGAAGGTCGGCGAGGTGGCACTGCTGAAGCTCCCGGCGCGGACCCGGAAGCTGACGATCGTGGAGCTGACGACGATCCACGACGAGGTCGGCTGAGCCAGGCGAGGGCGGCGAGGCTCCCCACGACGGCGAGCGCCATGTCCTTCGGCGCATCGAAGCCGTCGCCCTGGGTCCCGAGATAGGCCGTCCCGAGATCCCCGCCGAACGCCTCGGCGGCGAGCCATTCGATGACCTCGTACGCGACCGCGTGCGAGGCGAGGAAGGTCCCCGCGAAGAGCGGACGCCAGAGACCGCGCGCCGTCGTGCGCGCGTCGATGAGGTCGAGCGCCGCCGGCGTCAGCAGGACGCCGTAGAGCAGGTGCATCAGCCGGTCGAAGTGATTCCGCTCGAAGCCGAGGAGGCCGGAGAGCGAGGTCCCCGCGACCGCGTGCGCGGCGGCGTCGTAGGGGACGAGCGAGTAGGTGTAGTGTGCGCCGACCTCGTGCAGCATCAGGAAGACGAAGAGCCCCGTGTAGGCGCGCCGCGAGAGCGGGAGCGTGCGATGCCCGCGCACGAGGACCGGGATCGCGACGAGGACGAGCACGTTCTCGAGGAACCAGTCTTCGCGGTAGAGCGGATCGATCGCCAGCAGGAGCCACCACCCCGCGAACACCGCGAGCAGCACGGCGGGGTAGCGGCGGTCGCTCACGGGGCGCCGCCTCCCGAGGGGCGTGCACCGTCCGCGGCGGTCTCGACGGTGGGATTGTCGGCGGCCGCGGCCGCGCCGAGCGCTGCCTGTAGCGCCGCCGTGAGTGCGGGGTCGTCCGCGGTCACCGGCCCCACGTGGCGCCACCGCAGGGTGCCGTCGCGGTCGATCAGATAGCTCGCCGGCACGCCGATCGCGAGGAAGGTCGACGAGACCCGATCATCGGGGTCGTGCCAAAGGGTGTACGACGCCCCGAGCTCCTGCGCGAAGGGGGCGATGCGGTCGCGTTCGCCCGGCTCGTCGATGCTCACGCCGACGACGGTGAGGCCAGCCGCCGCGTAGCGGCGCTCCAGCGTGTCGAGCGCCGGCATCTCCTGCCGGCACGGCTTGCACCAGGTGGCCCAGATGTTGAGGAGCACCACGCGACCGCGCAGGTCCGCGAGTGCGGCGGGCGCGCCCGTGATGGTGGTGGCGGCATAGGCCGGCGCGGGCGCCCCGACGGCGACCGGTGCGGCCGATGTCGCGTCGCTGCGATCGCCGCGCGTGCAGCCGTGGAGCGCCGCGGCGAGGACGACGAGCGCCACGCCGGTGATGCGCGTGCGCCGCATACCCGGTCGGCGCGCCGTCGCGACTGCGGCGGCGCTTGTGTCGATGGCGTCTGCGCCGGACGTGCCTGCGTGGGCCGCGCTCACCTTGCCTCCGTCCGTAGCATCGCGACCTTCACGGTGCTCGGTGTCCCCGGGAGCGTCCACGCGATCACCGCGCCCCCCGCCACGCGCGTCATCCGCGGGAAGCCACTCGCCCGCGTCCCGGCGGAGGGGCTGACCACGAGCGGCGTCTCCATCGTGCCGTCGCGCCGCACGATCCGCGCGCGCACCTCCGCGCCCTCGCCGCCCACGCGTTCGATCCAGCTCACCAGCGCTCGGTCGCCGTCGAGAAGCTCCACATCGACCCGCCCCGTCGGGAGCCCCCCGTCGATCCGCACCGGCGCACCGAACGTCGCACCCGCGTCCGTTGAGAAGACCACCTGCACGCGCGCGGTGTCCTGCGCTCCGGTGAACCAGACGGCGGCGACGGTGTCGCCGACGGTGCTCACGGCGGGCCCGTTCACCGGGCAGAAGTCAATCGCCCACCCATCGTCGTGGAGCCGCGCCGGCGCGGTCCACGCGCCGTCGACCTGCCGGATCACCGCCATATCCCGGATTCCCTCGGTGGAGCGGTCGCGATAGACGGCGACGAGGCCGCGTGTCGTCCGCGCGAGCGCCGTCTGGCAACAATCACAGACGCTCGAGTCGGCGATCGCGCGCGACACCACCGCGCCCTCCGCCCACCGTGCCACGCCGAACTGCATCGGGACGGAGGCGTGGCCGTCGGGGCCCGGCGGCGAGAGCGCGCCCGCCGAGCCGTCGAGGAGCGTCACGTCCGCACCGCCGGCGGCGTCGGGCAGGACGCTCACGAAGCCGTGCTCGGCCGCGACTCCCTCCGGATGCGGAAGGCTGCTCGGCCCCCAGGTGGCCCCTCCGTCGCGCGACGCGGCGAGATGGACGTCGTAGTGCACCCGACCGCCGCCGTTCCGCTGCAGCCAGTGCGCGAGGAGGGTCCCGTCGCTGAGCGTCACGAGCGAGGGGAAATCGGCCCAGTTCACGAAGAGGTCCCGGCGGCGCACCACCTCCTGCGGCGCGCTCCACGCGCCGGTGGCCGGATCCCACGTCGCAAAGCGGAGGGCTGCGGTGGAGTCCGCCTCCTTCGCGAGCCAGCTGAGCGTGACCCGCCCGTCCGGCGCGGTCGCGACGAACGGCTCGGCCGCGTCCCCCGCGACCGGGGAGGGGAGGGCCTCGAGGACGAGCGGACGGGGCATCTCCGCCGTGCGGCAGGCGCTGGCGAGGGCGAGGAGCCCGAGAACGAGCGCACGCCGGCGGAGGTGCATCGGACGCGAATCGGTCAGCGACAGCGTTGGCATCGAGGGGGTCGGCCGGAGGGCGGTGGGACAGGGACTGGAGAAGTGCTAATCTCAGGGCGGAGCGGGGCCCTAGGCAACGTGCCCACGCCCTGCACCGCGTCAGGCCCCTCCCTACCTTTCGGGATGACCCTTTCCGTCCCCGGGCGCCGCGTCGCGATCATCGACGGCGTCCGCACCCCGTTCGCGAAGGCCGGCACCGCACTCAAGGGCTTCGGTGCCATCGAGCTCGGCAAGCTCGCCGTCGCCGAGCTTATTCACCGCACCGATCTCGATCCCGCGTCGGTCGATCTCCTCGCCTTCGGCACGGTGATCCCCTCGGTGCTCGCGCCGAACATCGCGCGGGAGATCGCGCTGATGCCGCTCCTCCCCAAGGGCGTGCAGGCGTGGAGCGTCTCGCGCGCCTGCGCTTCCGCCAATCAGGCGATTACCGACGCCGCCGACCAGATCGCGCTCGGCCACGCCGAGGTCGCCATCGCCGGCGGGGCGGAGTCGCTCTCGAACGTGCCGATCCTCCATTCGCGCGGTTTCTCCGATGCGCTCGTCGCCGCGAGCCGCGCGAAGACCACGGGCCAGCGCCTCGCCGCGCTCGCCGCCATTCGGCTGAAGGACCTCGTCCCGGTGACGCCGGCGATCGCCGAGCCCACGACGGGCGAGACGATGGGGCAGTCGGCGGACAAGATGGCGAAGATCAATGGCATCACCCGCGAGGCGCAGGACGCACTCGCGCTCGCCTCGCATCTGCACGCCGCCGCCGGTGTCGCCGATGGACGGATCGGCGCCGAGCTCGTGCCGGTCCTCCCCGCCGAGGGGAAGGGCGCCCCACTCACCGCGGATAACGGTGTGCGCAGTGACACCACCGCGGCGCAGCTGGCGAAGCTCAAGCCGGTCTTCGACCGGCGCTACGGCTCGGTGACGGCGGGGAATGCCTCGCCGCTCACCGACGGCGGTGCGGCGGTCCTCCTGATGCGCGAGGATGCAGCGCTCGCGGCGGGGCTCCGCCCCAAGGCGTACATCCGCGGCTATGCGTACGCCGCGCTCGACCCGGGTGAACAGCTGCTGCAGGCGCCGGTGCTCGCCGCACCGCTGGCCCTCCGGCGCGCGGGGCTCACCCTCGCCGATATGGACCTCGTCGAAATGCACGAGGCCTTTGCGGCACAGGTGCTCTCGAACCTCGCCGGTTTCGAGTCGCAGCGCTGGGCTGAGCGGGCGGGGGAGTCGAAGCCGCTCGGCGCCGTCGACCGCGAGCGCCTGAACGTGATGGGCGGCTCGATCGCGATTGGGCATCCCTTCGGCGCCACCGGCGCGCGCGTGACGACGACGCTCGTGAACGAGCTCGCGCGTCGCGGCGGCCGCTACGGCCTGATGACTGTTTGCGCCGCCGGTGGGCTCGGCTTCTCGATGGTCGTGGAGGCCGCGTGAATCAGCCCACGACGACCACCGCGGTCTCGCTCGCCGTCGAGGACGGCGTCGCCATCCTCACCTTCGATCTTCCCGGCGAGCCCGTCAACAAGTTCTCACCGGCGGTGATCGAGGAGTTCACCACGCTCCTCGCGCGCATCGATGCCGACGCCACCGTGAAGGCCGCGGTCCTCATCAGCGGCAAGCGGGGCACCTTCATCGCCGGCGCCGACATCGACCAGTTCCTCGAGTTCCGCAGCGCCGAGGATGCGGCGAAGGCGAGCGCCTTCGGCCACGCGATGTTCGACAAGATCGAGTCCGGCCGCGTGCCGGTGGTCGTCGCCGTCGACGGCGCCTGCCTCGGCGGCGGGCTCGAGTTCTCGCTCGCCTGCGCGTATCGCATCGCGGCGGACTCGCCGAAGACCGTCTTCGCGCTCCCCGAGGTGAAGCTTGGGCTGATCCCGGGCGCGGGCGGGACGCAGCGGCTCCCGCACCGCGTCGGATTGACCGCTGCGCTCGATATGATCCTCACCGGCAAGAACGTCCGCGCGAAGAAGGCGCTCCAGCTCGGGCTCGTGGACGAGATGGTGCACCCGGGCATCCTGCGTGCGACCGCGATCGCGCGTGCGAAGGCACTCGCCGCCGGCACGATCCCCCGCCGCCGCGACACGCGGAAGCGCACGGTCGCGTCGCGCCTCCTCGAGGACACGCCGGTCGGACGCGCGATCGTGCTCTCGCAGGCGAGGAAGACGGCGCTCGCCAAGTCGGGCGGACACTATCCGGCGCTCCCCGCCGCAATCGATGCCGTGCGCGCCGCCTACGGCGACCGCGCGGCCGGTTTCGTGACCGAGGCGCGGCTCTTCGGGGGGCTCGCGATGAGCGCCGTCTGTCGGGAGCTGATGTTCCTCTTCTACGCGACGACCTCGCTCAAGAAGGACCCAGGCCTCCCTGCCGGCGCGACGGCGCTCCCCGTCACGCGCCTTGGCGTGCTCGGCACCGGATTTATGGGCGCGGGGATCGCGGCCATCAGCGCGCAGCAGGGGCTCGCGGTCCGGTTCAAGGACACCGCGTGGGACCGTGTGAGCGCCGGGATGCGCGCCATCCGCGACGTCCTCACTGAGGCGCTCAAGCGCCGGCATATCACGCGAGTGCAGTTCGCCGATCAGATGAGCCTCGTCTCCGGAACGGTGGACTACACCGGCTTCGGTCGGCTCCCGCTCGTGATCGAGGCGGTCTTCGAGGACCTCACGGTGAAGCACCGCGTGGTCCAGGAGGTGGAGGCGGTGCTCCCGCCCACCGCCGTCCTCGCCACCAACACGAGCACGATTCCCATCGCGCGGATCGCCGAGGCGAGCGCGCGCCCGGAGCGTATCGTGGGGATGCACTTCTTCTCCCCCGTGCACAAGATGCCGCTCCTCGAGGTCATCGTGACCCCGCGGACCCTCCCGGACGTTGCGGCCACCGCGGTCGAGGTCGGCAAGAAGCTCGGCAAGACGGTGATCGTCGTGCAGGATGCACCGGGCTTCTACGTGAACCGGATTCTTGCGCCGTACATCGCCGAGGCGGGGCGGCTCCTCGACGACGGTGTGTCGATCGAGGCGCTCGACCGGGCGATGCGCGGCTTCGGATTCCCCGTGGGGCCGATCACCCTCATCGACGAGGTCGGCCTCGACGTCGCGACCAAGTCGGGCGGCATTATGTCCTCTGCCTTCCCGGAGCGAATCCGTGCGAGCGCCGCCCTCGAGAAGGTCGCCGCCTCGGGTCGGCTCGGGCGAAAGGGCAAGAAGGGCTTCTACGCCTATGACGCCCGCGGCAAGCGCACCGGCGTGGACGCGTCGGTCTACACGCTCTTCCGCGCGGCCGGTGCCGCATCGCACGCGATGCCGTCCGAGGCGATCGTCGAGCGGCTCGCCCTCGCGATGGTGAACGAGGCGGTCCGCTGCCTCGAGGATGGCATCATCCGGTGCGCCCGCGACGGCGACATCGGCGCGGTCTTCGGCATCGGCTTTCCGCCCTTCCGCGGTGGCCCGTTCCGCCACATCGACGCCGTCGGGGCCGCTGAGGTCGTGCGGCGTCTCGACGCGCTCGCCGACGCGCACGGCGGTGGCCCGTACACGCCCGCGCCCCTCCTCCGCCGGATGGCGGCCGAGGGGACGACGTTCTATCCCAAGACCGGCAAGCCGGTCTGACCCGACGGCCCGACCCGACGCCCCGACCTTTCGCTCCGCACTGGATCTAATGCTCCGCACCTTCCTGCTCTATCTCTCCCGCCAGCCGGGGATCTTCCGTTTCGTCCGGCACAACGGGCTCGCCAAGCGATTTGCCTCGCGCTTCGTCGCCGGCGAGACGATCGCCAGTGCCTGTGACGCCGTCGCCGAGCTGAATGCGAAGGGCATCACCGCGACGCTCGATCTCCTCGGCGAGTCGGTCACGAACGAGGCGGAGGCGCGAGAGACCGGACGGCAGTATCTCGCGCTCCTCGACGAGATGGCGAGGCGGAAGCTCGACGCCAACGTCTCGGTGAAGCTCACCGCGCTCGGCCAGGACATCCGCGATGACCTCTGCGAGTCGGTCACGACCGAGATTCTCGCGAAGGCGAAGGCGCTCGACTCGTTCGTCCGCCTCGATATGGAGGGGAGTCCGTACACCCAGCGCACGCTCGATTTCTTCGCCGAGCGTCTCTACCCCACCTACCCGGGGCAGGTGGGCGTCGTGCTGCAGAGCGCGCTGCGCCGCACGCTCGACGACATCGAGTGGGCGATCGCCAAGGGATGCCGGGTGCGCCTCTGCAAGGGTGCGTACCTCGAGCCCGCGACCGTCGCCTTCCCGGACAAGAAAGACGTCGACGCCACCTACGTCGAGGGGATGCGACGGCTCCTCGCGCGCGGGCACTACCCCGGCATCGCGACGCACGACGAGACGATCATCACCGAGGTGCAGCGTTATGCGCGCGCCGAGGGAATTGGGCCCGAGCGATTCGAGTTCCAGATGCTGTACGGCGTGCGTCGCGACCTGCAGGAGCGGCTCGTGCGCGATGGCTGGCGCGTCCGCGTCTACGTGCCCTTCGGGACGCAGTGGTATCCGTACCTGATGCGTCGCCTCGCGGAGCGCCCCGCGAACATCGCGTTCATCCTCGGCAACGTGCTCCGCGAGACGTTCGCGTGACCGCCTGATGCGGATGCGGGACGCCCGGATGCGCCGTCAATGAGGCGCGAATGAGCCGCCACCTTCCTGCGGACCACTCGAAGGGAGACGAGCGCACCATCGGCGGGTACGCCGCGGTGCACGCCCGCCCGGCGGCGTTCGATGGACGGGATGGATGCTCCTACAGCGTGGAGCTGATGGCCGATCGCACGGGCGACGCGACGCGTCCTTGGGGCGCCTTCCTCCTCTTCGTGCAGTGGAAGCGATTCGGCGAGCAGGGAGTGAACGGCCACCTCGAGAGCGAGTTTCTGGCGTGGGGCGATGACCGCGAGGCGGCGCTCGCCGCCCTCGGTGTGATGGATGTCGACGAGGTCCAGCGGCGGCTCGATGCCCTGATTCTCGCGCGGGCCGAGGCGGAGCGCGCCGCGGTCGCCTGGGATGACGACGAGGATCTCGCGTGACCATCGTGGCGAATCGGGTGAGGCGTCCGGCCGTGGGCACGGCGTGAGCGAGCGCTCCGCGATCGTCGTCGAGGGGACGGGCGGCGTCTGGCGCGTCCGGGACGCCGTCGGCGAGACGCACGACGCGGCGCTCGCCGGTCGCTTGAAGCAGGAGGTACGCGGCGCACTCAAGCTCGCCGTCGGCGATCACGTGACCATCGACCGGGACGAGCGTGAGAGCGGGTGGCGCATCACCGCCATCGCCCCGCGCACCGGCGTCCTCGCGCGTCGTGAACCCGGTGGGCGCTATGGGGAGCGCATCCTCGCGGCGAACGTCGATCAGGTGCTGGTCGTCTTCGCGTACCGGAAGCCGGAACCGCACCGCCGGATGATCGACCGCTTCCTCGTGATCGCGGAGGCGAACGACCTTCGGGTGCACCTCGTGCTGAACAAGGTCGACCTCTGCGATGACGCGGCGGAGGCGGAGGTGCTCGCGGCGCCGTATCGCGCGGCCGGGTATCCCGTGCATTGCGCGAGCGCCAAGCGCGGCGACGGGCTCGATGAGCTGCGTCGTGAGCTCCACGGCCGCGTCACCGCCGTCACGGGACCGTCCGGCGTCGGCAAGTCGTCGCTCCTCAACACGCTGCACCCGGCGCTCGGCCTCCGCACCCAGGAGATCTCGGCCTCGGTGAACAAGGGGCGGCATACGACGGTCGGCGCAAAGCTCATCCCCCTTCCCGACGGGGACGAAGGGTATCTCGTGGATACGCCGGGGCTGCGCGAGGTGGGGATGTGGGGGCTCCCCGCCGAGTCGCTCGACCAGTGCTTCCCTGAGTTCCGCCCCTATCTCGGCGAGTGCCGCTTCCAGGACTGCCGACACGACACCGAGCCGGGGTGTGCGGTCCAGCGCGCCCTCACGGCAGGGACAATCGACGCCGAGCGCTATGAGAGCTACGTGAAACTGCTCGGGGAACTCCGCGCCGAGTCGCCGGGTTGGTAGCGCGTCGCGGTCGGACTCCGTCGGCGATGCGGAGGGGAACCCCGCGTCCGGTCCCGTCCGTACCATTCGCAATGCGCCTCGTCCTCACCACCGCCCTGCTGCTGCCAAGCAGCGTCCCCGCCTTCGTCTCCACGCTCGTGTACCCGGTTGCTCGCTGGCACCGCTGGTCCGTGGCCTGCGCCGCCATCCTTCTCGTCACGACCGCAGCGCAGGCGCAACCCGACCGTACGGCCTACACCGAGGGGATGCGCGCCCTCCGCGCCAATGACGCCCCGACCGCCGTCAGCCGGTTCGAGCGCGCGATCGCCCTCAACGACCGTGTCGGCGAGTACCATCTACGACTCGGGCTCGCTCTCGGGCAGGAGGCGTTCAGCGCGAACCCCGTGCGGCAAGCGCTGATCGCGCGGCGTGTGAAGCAGTCGTTCGAGCGTGCGGTGGAACTCGATCCCTCGCTCGTCGAGGCGCGGGAGGGATTGCTCTTCTTCTATGCGTTCGCGCCGAGTGTGATGGGTGGCAACCCAGAGAAGGCGCGCGAGCAGCAACGCGAGCTGCTCCGTCGTGATCCGATGCGCGGGCATATGGCGACCGCCACGCTCGCCCTGCGCGACAAGGACACCGTCACCACCGAGCGCGCGCTCCGGCAGGCGATGGCCGCCGCGCCGGACAGCGCGGCGCCGGTGATCACCCTCGCGCAGCGGCAGCAGGCGTGGGGTCGCACTCCGGCGGCCTTCCAGACACTCGACGCCTTCCTCGCGCGGCACCCGAATGACGTCGCCGCACGGATCCAATTCGGTCGACTCGCCGGGACGACCGGGCAGCAGCTCGCGCGCGGCGAGCGTCTCCTGCGCGAGGTTCTTACCGTCCCCTCGTGGGAGGTGAACCAGTACCGCCCGAGCAAGGCGTCGGTCCAATACCGGCTCGGCGTCGTCCTCGCGAAGGCGGGGAAGACCGCTGACGCCCGGGCCGCCTACGAGGCGGCGTTGCGGTTGGATCCGAAGCTCAAGCCGGCGCGCGAGGCGCTCGCCGAGCTCAGGGGCTGAGCCGCTCGATCACCCACCCGCTTCCCTCGGCGGGTCGATAGCGCAGGCGATCGTGCAGTCGGCTCTGCCGACCCTGCCAGAACTCGAAGCTCGTCGGGATCACGCGGAACCCGCCCCAGTGCGGCGGGAGCGGGATCGCCTCGTCCGGATAGCGCGCATCGACCTCCGCGTGCCGCGCTTCGAGCGTCGCGCGGTCGGGGAGGACGCTGCTCTGGGTCGATGCCCACGCGCCGAGTCGACTCCCGCGCGGCCGCTGCCGGTAGTACGCCGCCGACTCGGCGGCGTCGATCCGCTCCACGCGTCCCTGGATCCGCACCTGCCGCTCGAGCGGCGCCCACCAGAAGCAGAGCGCGGCCTGCGGCGTCGCGTCGAGTTCCGCGCCCTTCACGCTGCGATAGTCGGTGAAGAAGACGAACCCGCGCGCGTCGGCCTCCTTGAGAAGCACCATCCGACAGTTCGGTGCCCCCGACGCATCGCTTGTGGCGAGCGCCATCGCGTTCGGTTCCGGCGCCTCGGCCGCCTGCGCCTGCGCGAACCAGCGATGGAACTGCGCGACCGGATCGGGGAGAATGTCTGCCTCGTCGAGCCGCTCGCGGCGGTACTCCTCACGGAGATGGCTGATCTGCATGGGCGAAAGCTTCCGTGGCGCGGTCGGCCGGGCAAGGCGCGCACGCCGCGAGGGTCGGCGGGCGGCACTCGGGCGGCGGACGTCTCCCGTGCGGCAGCGCCGACTCGCCCCTTGGCAGCGCGCCCCCGCCCGTGGGATGTTCCACCGATGACCGAGCTCCCCGAGGGGACCGCCGCCCATCGCGCCGACGCGGCGCGCTTCGCCGTCTTCCGCGCGGCCGTCCTCACCGTCACCGACTCGCGCACCCGCGAGACCGATGTTTCTGGCGACCGTCTGCAGCAGGGCCTCACCGCCGCGGGCCACCCCGTCGTCGCGCGCGACCTCCTGCCGAACGATGAAGCCCGTGTGCGCGCGTTCGTCGCCGACTGGATCGCGCGTGACGACATCGATGTCATCGTCATCACCGGCGGGACCGGCCTCGGCTCGCGCGACCGCACGATCGAGGCGGTTCGCCCACTGCTCGAGAAGGAGATTCCCGGCTTCGGCGAGCTCTTCCGACTGCTGGGCTATCAGGAGCAGGTCGGCACCGCGGCGATGCTCTCGCGCGCGACCGCGGGGAGCGCACGCGGCAGACTCGTCATCTCCCTCCCCGGTTCCGCGGCGGCGGTCGGCCTCGCGCTGGAGCGACTCATCCTCCCGGAGGCGGCGCACCTCCTCCGGGAGATCCGGCGCTAGCGCGGTCGGTCGTGCTGGCACTGCGCCGCGCGCAGGTGGCACATCGCGCGCGGCGACTGGCTCACGCCAGTTCGAGCGACCAGGTCACCGCGATGTCCTCGCGGAGCGAGTCGCGTACCGAGCAGTACTTCGTGACCGCGAGCTCGATCGCACGCTCCGCGTGCACACGCTCGATCCCTTCGCCGGTGATCGTGTAGGTCAGGTGGACCGCCGTGAGGCGCGCCGGCACCGCGTCCACGCGCTGTCCCGTCACGGCGATCGCGAGTGAGGCCGCCGGGGTCCGGCGCTTCTCGAGGATGTCGACCACGTCCACGCCGGTGCAGCTCGCGAGGGCGCAGAGGAGCCCGTCGACCGGCCCCGGCCCCGTCTGCGCCGAGGCATCGAGGCGGATCGTATGCGGGCTGCCGGGTCGGCCGCCGTCGAAGCGATGATCGCCCGCCCACTGGACGACGACCGTGTTCACCTTGCCGCTCATCGTGCTCCCTGCCGCCCGAAGGGCGTGCGGTTGAGGACGACGCGCCCGTCGGTGATGACGACGAGCACGTCCTGCAATGCCATCGGATCCTCGAGCGGATTCGCCTCGAGGACGATCAGGTCCGCCTCCATCCCGGCGGCGACGCGCCCGGTGCGCGCCGCGATGCCGAGAAGCTCGGCCGCGCCGCTCGTCGCGGTCGCGAGCGCCTCCACCGGCGAGAGTCCGAGCGCGCGGAAGCGCATCACCTCGTGCGCGATGCGCGTGGTCCCCTCGGCGCCGTAATCGGTGTCGGCCCCCGCGGCGATCCGCACGCCGAGGGCGTGCGCGCGCCGGATCGCGTCCTCGAGACGGGGCAGCATATGCTGGCCGCGCAGGGTGAGCACGGGGTCGTCGTAGTCGCCGCCGGGCTGCGTGAGGTCGACCACCGTCGAGAGCGTCGGGACGAACCACGTCCCCTTCGCCTTCATCAGGCGGAGGGTGGAGTCGGAGAGATAGGTGCCGTGTTCGATGCTCTTCACCCCAGCGGCGACGGCGGCGTACGCCCCCTCGTCGCCGTGCGCGTGGGCCATCACCGGGACGTTCTTCGTGGCGGCCTCCTCGACGATCGCGCGGAGCTCGGCCTGGTCGTAGACCTGCTTGCGCGGGTCGGTGTCGGGGAGGCCGGCGCGCTCGGTGCCGCGCGTCTTGATCCAATCGACGCCGCGATCGAGGTTGATGCGCACGAGGGCGCGGAGCTGGTCGGTGGTGGTCACGCCGCCGGCGAGCGCGCCGAGGCGCGGGTCGGCGAGGACGGTCTCACCGAGCGATGGCGTCACGAAGACCCCGGTCGCGAGGACGTCCGGCGCGACGATCTGGCCGGCGCGCGCCTGCGCGCGCATCGCGACGTCCTGGTACGCCGGCACGCTCGCCGAGCGGATCGTCGTGACGCCGGAGAAGAGGGCGCGACGCGCGTTCGCGAGGGTGGCGATGTGCGTGTGCGCGTCGATCAGCCCAGGGGCGACCCAACGCCCCGCGAGGTCGATGACCCGCACGCCGCCGCCGCGTGGCGTCGAGAGCCCCGCGGCGATTCGTGTGATGCGCGAGCCCTCGATGACGATCGTCGCGTCACGGATCACCGTCGCCGTGACCCCGTCGACGACGTTCGCGTGAACGAGGTAGAGGGGCGAGCCCGCGTCGCCGGCGGGCGCCGGTCCCTGCGCGCGGAGCGCGACGGGCGTGAGGGGAATGGCGGCGAGCAGGGCGGCGGTGAGCCGTGCCCCGAGGCGGAACGCCATTACTCGAGCGTCCCGGTTCACCAAGGTCCACCCGCGGTGCCGGGCGGTCCTAATGCTGTTGACGATGCGTGGTCGAATCATCCCGCTAATGTACGGAGGGCGCGCGTCGCGCGCGTCCGTGTGATTCACTCCTCCCCCCGGACGACCGATGGGCCAGTTCGAGCGTCACGTGTTCGTGTGCACCGGCGGTAAGACCTGCGGGTCGCAGGATTCCGCCGCGACCTTCCAGGTGTTGAAGGACGGCCTTCGCGAGGCTGGGATGGCGCAGCGCATCCGCGCCAACCAGTCGGGCTGTATGGGCCAGTGCGGCCACGGCCCGATGGTCGTCGTCTACCCCGAGGATGTCTGGTACGCCGGTGTCGATGCGGCGGGCGCTAAGCGGATCCTCGACGAGCATCTGCTGGGCGGCACGCCGGTGGAGGCGTTGCGCTACATCGCGCCGCCCGG
>JBMTAR010000040.1:0-14512 GCA_049428925.1 Gemmatimonadaceae bacterium | reverse complement strand
TACACGTCGGTGATCGACCGCACGCTGATCGTGCTCTGGCGCGCGATCGTCTTCGCGGCCCCCGCCGGCGCGGTGATCTGGCTGCTCTCGAACATCCCGATCGCGGGCGCGCCGCTCGCGGTGCACCTCATCCGCGGCCTCGATCCCGTGGGGCTGCTCCTGGGCCTCAACGGCGTGATCCTGCTCGCCTACGTCGTCGCGATCCCGGCGAATGAGATCGTCGTGCCGACGGTCCTGATGCTCACCGTGCTCGCCGGCGGCATCCCCGAGGCGGGGGCGGGCGCGGGGGTGCTCTTCGAGCTCGACCCGGCGGCGGTCGGCGCGCTCCTCCGGGCGGACGGGTGGACGACGCTGACGGGCGTGAACCTGATGCTCTTCAGCCTGCTGCACAATCCGTGCTCCACGACGATCCACACGATCTGGAAGGAGACAGGGAGCGCACGCTGGACGGCGCTCGCGACCCTGCTCCCAGTGGGCCTCGGGCTCACGGTCTGCTTCCTCGTCACGCAGGTGGTCCGGCTCCTCATCGGGAGCTGAGGTCGGCGAATCTCCGGCGAGGCCGGGGGGGAAGCCCGATGGAACACGCCTCCGCGACCGGCGACCCTCCGGGTGAACGCACCCCGGACGCCAGGAGGCGCCATGCTCGTACCCGACGACCTGCTGCGGTTCGTCCGCGCCCATCACGACGACCCGACTCTCAGCGTCTACGTGGAGGCCGCGCCGACCGACCCGGCGAGCCGGCGCGCCTGGCGCGTCCACCTCAAGAAGGGAATTCATGTCGAGCGGAAACGACTCGTCCACGCGCCGCGCGAGGAGCGTGAGGCCTTCGAGCGGTGCGCGACCGAGGTCCTGGCGCGCATCCCGGACGGTGACACCCCCCCGGCGACCTCGGGGTGGGCCTGCTTCTGCGCCGCCGACGGCGACGTGGTGTCCCGCGCGATGCCGGAAATCCGTTCCAGTCTCGTCTCGTGGGGACGCGGCGTGCGACTGGTCCCGTATCTGCGCGTCGCGACGGAGCCGAGCGCCCTGGTTGTCCTGCTCGACCGGGAGCACGCCCGCCTCGGCCGCTGGCACGACCTGACCTTCGAGCCGCTGGCGACGCTCACCGCCGAGCCGGTGGTGGGCATTGGCCCGCACACGTCGCGCCCACCGCAGCCGGGGTTCCACTCGGGGACGCGCGGTGTCACCGGCGCGGACGAGGCGCAGCGCATCCACGTGGAGATGATGGATCGCTTGCTCAGTCAGGTGCGGCAGAAGCTCCCCATCCTCGCGCATCCGGGCGAACCGATCCTCGTCGGCGGGGCAACGGAGGCGACGACGATCCTGCTGCACAGCCTGACTCCCGCGCTGCGCAACCGCTGCCAGGTGGTCCCCGGCGCCCGCTTCGACAGCGACGGCGGGACACTCGCGACGGCGTTGCAGGGCGCGATGGCGGAGCGCGCCACGGCGCAGCGTGAACAACGGATCGCGAGCCTCCGGGAGGACGCACACCCCAATGGCCGTGCCGCCATCGGCCTGGGGCCGGCGCAGGCCGCCGCGACCTTCGGCGCACTCGCGGAGCTGATTTTCTCGGAGCGCGCCTGGCACGACCACCCGGAGGCCATCGAGCAGTTGGTGGAGCAGGCACTGCTCAGCGGCGCGGCGGTGCAGATGGACCGTGCCCCAGGCGCGGTGCTCGATGGCGACGCGGACGGCGTCATCGCCGGCCTCCGCTTCCCACTCCCCTCGCTCGTCCCCTCGTCCCGCTGATCCTTCCCCCGCCCCCGAGGTCCCGATGGTCAAGCTCCGCGACATCATGACGGCGCCGGTCGTCACCTTCGATCCCGACATCAGCATCCGCGAGGCCGCCGAGGTGCTCGTGGCCGAGGGGGTCGGCGGCGCCCCGGTCATG
The DNA here is from genome assembly GCA_049428925.1 of Gemmatimonadaceae bacterium. Classification (GTDB taxonomy): domain Bacteria; phylum Gemmatimonadota; class Gemmatimonadetes; order Gemmatimonadales; family Gemmatimonadaceae; genus Pseudogemmatithrix. The sequence continues at coordinate 12,621 of JBMTAR010000040.1, read as the reverse complement.
CTGCACGGCGAGCTGCTCGGAATGGTGAGTGCGAGCGACCTGCTCGATTTCATGTCCTCGCTCCCGGCGGAGCCGGACGAGGTGCGCGATCGGACGGCCCGCGGGATCCTCGATGACCACACGGTGGAGGAGGCGATGTCGCGGACCCCGTTGCGGACGGCGCCCCCCGACCTCCCCGTCCCGCTCGCCGCGGACATCATGAGCCGCGATGGGCTGCATCGACTCCCGGTGCTCGACGGCGCCCGCCTCGTCGGCATCGTCTCGACCTCGGACGTGGTGAGCGCACTCGCCAGCCGGCGGCTCGACCGGAAGGTGCTGGTGTTCCCACGACGGAGTCGGACCGACTGACGGCGGCTTGTCAGGGGCCCCCGACGCGCTAGCGTTCGGGGCATGCCCTACGTCTCTCCTCGCACCGCCCCGCTCCGGCGCGCCCGGCCGACCCGCGGCGCCGCCGCCCGGACCGCCTCCCTCCTCCTGCTGACCGTGTTGGCCTGCCGGCCCGCGGTGAACCCGTCACCGACCGCGATCGCCGCGATGAGCGGCAAGCGCGCCGAGGGTGCCCAGGGGATGGTGGCCGCCTCGCAACCGGATGCCGCGGCGGCGGGCGTGGAGATCCTACGCGCCGGCGGCAACGCGGCCGACGCCGCCGTCGCCGCCGCCTTTGCGCTCAGTGTGACGGACGTCTCGCAGACCGGCCTCGGCGGCGGTGGCGCCCTCACGTTCTATGACGCCGCCGAGGGACGCGCGGAGCATCTGTCGTTCTATCCACGGACCGGCGCCGATTCCCTCTGGGGGGTGCCGGATACGACGCCCGCGGGCCGTCGCGCCGGACGTGCTGCCGCGGTGCCGGGCATGGTGGCAGGGCTGCTGGAGACGCACCGACGGTTCGGCGTCCTCCCGCTCGCGCGCGTGATGGCGCCCGCGATCCGGCTCGCGCGCGACGGGTTCGTCGTGACGCCCCTGCTCGCCCGCACGATCGCGAGCTCGCGCGCGAAGCTCCTCGAGGATCCCGCCGCCGCGGCGCGCTTCCTCCCCGGTGGCGAATCGCTCCTCCCCGGTGAGCGGCTCGTGCAGCCCGAGCTCGCGGCCACGCTCGAGCGCATCGCGAGCGAGGGACGCGACGCCTTCTATCGCGGCGGCGTCGCGGATCGGCTGTCGGCGGCGGTGCGGGCGCGCGGCGGGCTCATCACCGTGCGCGACGTCGAGGCGTACACGCTGACCACGCCGTCGCCCGTCTGCATCCCGTGGCGCGGGCTGACGGTCCTCTCGGCGCCGCCCCCGACCGGCGGTGTACCGGTCGTGCAGATGCTCACGATGGCGGAGGCGGTCGGGCTGACGCGGGCGGACGGCTTCACGGAGCACGGGGATGCGGTGGCGACGATGGCGGGCATCATCCGGGTGGCCAACGCGGACGCCGCGTGGCACGGCGATCCGAACGTGATGCCGGTGCCGATCCGCGGGCTCGCGAGCGCGACCTACGCGCGGCTGCGGGCGAGCGGGGTGGCCGGCGCCGCCGCCGACACCGTCCGGGCAGGGGACCCCTGGGCGTTCGAGGCCGACGCGATGCCGTCCGCCTGCGCGGCGTACCCGACGCCGGTGGCCACACGTCCCGCCGCCAGTGCACCAGCAGAACCCGAACCGGATGCGACGGATCCGCTCGCGACCTACGCCGGGAGCAACACCTCCCACCTCGCCGTCGTCGATGCCGCGGGGAACGCGGTTTCGGCGACGACCACCGTGGGCGTGCTCTTCGGGTCCGGCGTCTACACGAGCGGGTTCTTCCTCAACTCGTCGGGGGCGAACCTCACCGCGCGGACGCGCGGCCCGAACCGGTTCACGAACTCGACGATCGCCCCGACGCTCGTGCTCGATGGGCGCGCCGTGCGGCTCGTGGTCGGCGCAGCGGGGTCGCAGTACATCCAGCCCGCCGTGGCGCAGGTGACGCTCCGGATGCTCGCGTTCGGCGAGGACCCGGCGACGGCCTTGGCGGGTCCGCGCATCCTCTCGTCGCCGACGCGGCGCGAGGTCGAGGTGGAGCCGGGGTTCGGCAGCGAGGTGTACGCGACGCTCATCGCGCGCGGCTACAGGCCCGTGAGCCGCGTCGCTGACATCCAATTCGGTGGTGTGCACGCGATCCTCGTGCGACCTGACGGGCGGCGCATCGGGGCCGCGGACCCGCGGCGCGACGGCGCCGCGATCGCGCAGTAGCACGACCGACCGCGCCCAGACGTCTGATCGCCTGATCGCCCGTGCGGGCGATCAGGCGCCCCAGATCAATCCACCAGGCGGCGCGTCCCCTTCCGCAACGGCATCGTCAGCAGCGCGCCGACCGTGGTGTGCTCGGCATCGCCGAGGTGCGTGTCGATCCCGTACGTCAGCTGCGCCCGGTCGATCGTCCGGAACGTCCCGAAGAGGCGATCCCACACGGAGAAGACGTTGCCGTAGTTGGAGTCGGTGTGCGGCAGCACGTAGTGATGGTGCACCTTGTGCATGTCCGGCGAGACGAGGACCCAGCTGATCACCCGGTCGAGCGCCGCCGGGAGCGCGATGTTCGCATGGTTGAACTGGCTCAGCACCACGCTCAACGACTGATACAGGAAGACCATCCACATCGGTGCGCCGGTGAGCACCACCGCCGCGAGCGTGAAGCCGAAGCGGACGACGCTCTCACCGGGGTGATGCCGATTGGCCGTCGTGGTGTCAACGTGCCGATCGGAGTGGTGCACGAGGTGGAGCCGCCAGAGCATCGGCGTCTTGTGCTGCACCCAATGCGCGAGCCACGCGGAGACGAGGTCGAGGACGAGCAGACCCACCAGGAGCTGCCCGACGACCGGCAGCCCAGGCCAGAGGAAGAGTACCCCGACCTCGCGGGCCACCGCCCACTCCGACGCCCGGAGGAGCAGGAAGGCGAGGACGAAGTTCACGACGATCGTCGTGCCGGTGAAGAAGAGGTTCACCAACGCGTGCCGCCCCTTCCGATACTCGCCACGGACGAGCGGCTCGGCCGTCTCCCAAAGCCAGAAGAGTGCGATCCCGCCCGCGAGGATGAGCGCGCGGTGGCTCGAGGGGATGCCGGCGAAGTAGGTGATCAGGGTGTCCATAGCGCGCGCGTCGGGGGGAAGTCAGGAGGGTCGTCGACCAGCGCCGGTCAGGGCACCGGAGGCTTCGGAAGCAACTTCGCCGCCCAGAGCCCGGAGTTGAAGTCCGTGAAGAGGACACGCCCCTTCCAGGGCATCGCATTCATCACGAAGGGCGCGTTCGGCGTGAAGGCATCCGGGTCGTACGGCTTGAAGACCGCGATCTCGCGGTTCTGGTCGTAGAGGTTCCCGAGGAGCTCACCCGAGACGTCCACGACGCGGACGCCGCCGTCATAGTACGCCTGATAGAGGACGTCGTCCTCGACGATGATGTCGTGCGCGCCGTAGTCCTCGAGGTGATACCGGCCCACGGCCATCGGCCGCATCGGGTCGGTGAAATCCACGATATGCGTGTAGCCACCGGAGGTCTGCGCGATCCCGTTCCGCGGCGGCTTCCCGTCGGGGCCTGAGAGCGAGTAGCCCGTCCCCTCCCAGGTGCGCCCGCGGCGGCTCATCTCCTCATCGCCGATGAACAGGTAGGTGCGGCCGGTCCGCTGCTGCACGTACGGGTAGATCTCGTGGCCGGAGTTGACCGGATAGGTCGTGATCAGCTTCGGCTGCTCGATGGTGCCGCCGTACTTCCCGTTCCCGACGTCGACGACCACGACGCCGACGCCCCCCTGCGCCGAGTAGGCGATGCCGTCGCGGACCCAGAGGTCGTGCAGCCGCGCGTTCGGATGCCGGTACTCGCTGACATACTTCGGCTGGTAGATGTCCTTCACGTCGATGATGACGTACTTCGCCCCACCCGAGACCGCGAAGAGATGCTCATTCGTGGCGAACATGTTGTGGACGCCGCCGGTGAGCTCCTGCGTGAAGGTGCTCGCGATTTTCGGGTGGGCCGGATCGGCGAGGTCGAGGATCACGACCCCGTTCTGCCGGTTCGAGGCGCCTTCGCGTGACAGAACGCCGTAGCGCCCGTCGGGCGAGACGGTCACGTCATTGATCGTCCGCGCGTCGACCTTCACCGAGTCGGTCTTCACGATCCGGTCCATATCGGTGATGTCGAAGACGAGTGCGTAGCCGTCCCCGCCCCACGTTCCGACGAGCACGTAGTCACGCCCGTCGCGACCGGTCCAGGGCCAGAGATCGGAGGTGTGGGTGTTCGTGATGCTCCCGCGGCTCGTCACCTGGATGCGCTGACGGACGTCGCGTGGCACCACCTGCAGCGTGGTCTGCGCGGTGACACCCGCGGACTGGGCGAGCAATGTGTAGCGGCCTGGATAGTTGCCGGCGAATCGGCCGAACTGCACGATCCCGGCGCCGCCGGGCATCCCGGCGGGCGCAATCGAATCATCGGGCGTGTACGTGTAGCTCCACGTGATCGGCGCGTCGGCGACGACGCTACCGTTGGCCCGCTTGGCCTGCGCGGTCAGGCGAACGACGTCCCCGGTGCGGACCTGCGACTCCGCGACGGTGATCTCGAGCCGCGCGATCGGATTGGCGACGACGGTCAGCGTGAGGCGCGCGGTCGCCCCCTCCGCGGTCGCGGCGATGGTGGTGGTGCCGGGCGCGACGGCGGTGACGTCACCGAAGCGGTTCACCGTCGCGACGCGCGGATTCGCGCTCGTCCACGTGGTCAGGAGGTTCGGGCGCTCCGTGCCATCCGCGTGCGTTCCTTTCGCACGGAGCGCGACGGTCAGCCCGGTGTAGAGCGTCCCCGCGGGGCCCGAGACGGTCAGGGCGGTGAGCGCCGGCCAGGTGACGGTGACCGGGATTGCCAGCGTCACCGTGCGCCCCTCCGCGCCCTGCGCGGTCGCGGTCGCCTCGAAGCGCCCTGCCGCGGTCGCGGTGACCGTCGTGTCCGAGAAGCGCACCGCGCGCGTCCCCGCCGTGACCCGAACGAACGGGTTCGGGATCTCGCGACCATCCGCCGCGTACGCCCGCACGCGGAAGACCGTCGACTCGCCGGCCTTCAACACGATCGCCGCGGGTTCCGCGACGAGCCGCGCCACGGGGACATCTCCCGCCCCCTGCGCACGGAGGCCGAGGGGGAGGGCGAGGAGGAGCGCGGCGGTGACGCCGAGGCGGCGCGCGGTTAGACTCTGCATCGCGGTGGTGGGGTCGAGGGTCAGGAACGCCTTCTGTCGGAGGGGACGATGCAGGTCAGACACAGCGCACGCAATGCCACGGGGACGCTGGTCGCCGCCCTCGTGCTTCCCGCACTCCTGCCGCTCGCGGCGCAGGGACGTCCCGGTGCGGCTACGTCGCGTGCCTCGGCCGCTGGCACCGCCCCGGTCGCCGCCGCGGCGCCCACGTACCACGTCTACGCCGGCGCCGAGAGCGCGGACAAGATCTACCGCATCCGGTTCGACGGACGCTCCGCCTCGGTCGAACGAGAGATCCCGATCGGCGAGCTCCCCGCCGAGATGGAGGGACCGCACGGCCTCGCGATCTCCGCGGACGGCCGCTTCCTCCACATGACGACGGGGCACGGCTTCCCCGACGGGAAGTACTGGCAGTTCGTGCTCGGCCCCGACACGCTCGCCGGCCCCGGGATCCTCCTCGGTGCCTTTCCCGCCTCGATCGACGCGACGCCGGACGGGCGCTACACGTATTCGGTGAATTTCAATCTCCACGGCGACATGGTCCCGTCGTCCGTCTCCGTCGTGCACGTCGCGAACCTCGCGGAGGTGGCGCGGATCGTCACCTGCACGATGCCGCACGGGAGTCGCGTCTCCCCCGACGGGCGCTTCCACTACAGCGCCTGCATGATGGATGACGAGCTGGTGGAGATCGACACCCGGACCCAGCGCGTGTCGCGCCGCTTCCGCCTTGCGCGCGAGGGAGAAGGCGCCCTGCCCGCCGACGGTGGCGAGATGCTCCAGATGTGGGTCGACGGCGCCCGACGCATCTCGAACGGACGCACCGGCGACCCCGCCGAAGTGGGCTATGCCGCGATGGCGGGGCACCAGCACGCGATGACCCCCGCCACCTGCTCTCCTACGTGGGCGCAGCCGAGCGCGGACAGCCGACGCATCTACGTCGCCTGCAACAAGGGGGATGAGATCCTCGAGATCGACCGCGACACGTGGACGATCACCCGCCGATTCGCCACAGGACGCGGCCCCTACAACCTCGGCGTCACGCCCGACGGCACGATGCTGGTCGCGAGCCTCAAGCAGGGATCGCAGATCGAGCTCTTCGACCTCGCGAGCGGCCGCTCGGTGGCGCGCCTCGCGTCGAGCACGACACTCGCCCACGGCGTCGCGATGTCGACGGACTCGCGCTACGCCTTCGTCACGAGCGAGGGGGTCGGTGCCGCACCCGGGAAGGTCGACGTGATCGACCTGCGCGCCCGGGCGAAGGTCGGCACGGTCGATATCGGCCCGCAGGCGAGCGGCATCGCGTTCTGGAAGGTCACGCCGCCCTGAGGCGGCGCGACGCTCAGCCGAGCCCCGGAATCCGGACCAACTCGCGCAGCCGCTTCTCCAGTGCGGCGCGCTGTGCATCGAGCCGCGCCCGTTCCTCGGCCAGCCGCGACTCGGCCTGACCCTTCACTCGATCCGCCTCGGTCCGCACGCGCCGCTCCGCATCAACGACGAGCGCGTCGACCCGCCCGCGGATCTCCCGCTCCGCGCGCCGCACCTCATCCCCGACCTGCGCTTCGAGGGCCGCGGCGACCGCGTCCGCGATGTTCGTGCGGATGCTCAGGGTCGGCCGACGCACCTCACCGGTGAACCGGGCCTCGATCTCCACCGAGTCGATCCGGGCGAGCGCACGCCACAGCGCGTCCTCGACGAGCCGTGTGCGCGGATTCGTCGACGGGGGCTGGGCCACGGTGTCTCGCGCCCACCGCACCGCCGTGGTGCGCCAGAGCCAGCGCCCCTCCCAACGATCCCCCGTGCGCGCCACATCCAGCAGGGAAAGTCCATCACCCAGTGCGACGGTGCCGCCGAGCCCTCCGAGCGGAAGCGTCGGCAGCGGGACGCCGACGAGGCGCGCCTCGAGACGATCCTTCACCGGGACGGTACGATGGTCGAGCGAGCCACGGATGCGGATGTCCCGGGGCCCCACGGCGGCCGCCGTGCGTCGCACCTCGAAGGTGGTCGGTGCGCCGTACACCGCCGGTTGCGTCGTCACCCCGTCGAGGCGCGCGAGATACGCCCCCGTCACGGCGTCCGCCCCGCCGATCACGAGGGAAAGTTCCGCCACGCGCGCGAGGAAGGTCGGCGCGGTGGTGGCGACCGGGAAGAGCACGTCGGTGCCGGAGGCGCGGACCCGCGAGGGGCCGGCGCGCAGCTGCCGCTTGAGCCCCGGCGGCACGTAGCGTTCCGCCACCTCCATCCAGTACATCAGCGCACCGACTTTCTCCGCGATCACCGGTTCGAAGAGCTGCGGACCGATGGCGGGAATCTCGACCGTCGGGAGCTGCACGAGGGACCGCGCATAGGCGTAGTCGGTCGTCCGCGCCGCCCCGACGGCACGCACCCGCTGCCCGAGCGTATCGATCGACGCGCGACTCCCCCGCTCGAACGCCCTGAACCGGTCGTCGATCTGCTGAAGGTCGGCGATCGTGCGCCGGATGTCACGCACCGCGGTCCGCGCGCCGGCGAGCCCAAGCGAGCGGAGGTCGGCGCCGCGGAGGCGGGTCAGCAACGCCTCGGCCGAATCGAGTGAGGGACGCGGGTCGGCGGCCCGGAGGCCAGCTGTGAAGCGCGCCTCGACGGTATCGACGTAGACCTGCGTCTCCCGCGCGGCGCGCACGGTGGCGAGGCTCTCCGCCGAGATCGCGCCGACATTCACCGTCCGCGTGAGCGTCGAGAGGTCGAGCGGTGGGACGCGGACCTCGGCGAGCCAGGCGTCGACCACCTGCCGCATCGCGCCGGGGGACTCCAGCGCCACCGGACCCTCGGGCACCGGCAGCGCACCCGAGGTGCGCCGCGGGGTGCCGAAGCGAAGCCCACGCGCCGCCATCGTGTCGATCACCACTTTCCCTTCGAGCGCGGCACGAAGCCCGAGATCGACGACGATCTCCTCCGCCTCGATGAGGTTCCGCATCGGCGCATCGGGATCGGTCACCTCGAGGCCATGCACGCGCACCTCCCCGCCGCGCACGCGCACCTGCGCGCGCGCCACGTCGACCCGCGCGCCGACGGCGGCCGTGCCGCCCGCCTCGATGGCGCGCCGCACGAGGGTGTCGAGGAAGAACCACCCCACGATGAAGATCACGCCGAGGAGGACCGCCATCGGCAACACCGCCGACCACCGGATGAGTCCCGTCGCGGTCCGCTGCGACGGGGGCGTCTCAGCGGAGCCGGCAGGGTTCGGTGACTCGGCTGGCGGGGTGCCGGACGGCGTCGTCTGCTCGCCGGCGCTCACGGGGCGAACCACTGATAAAGGGTCCAGAGCTTCGAGGCCTTCAACGCCTGGAAGAAGCGCATCTGCTCGAGCCGCGCGTGGATGCGCTCGCGATAGCGGGTGACCCCGACCCGGAAGAGTGCGTAGGCCGGCAGCAGCGCCGCGATCCAGACGACGAGGCTCCCGATCACAATCGAGTTGTTGAAGCGTGCGAGCGAGACGATCGGCGTATTCATCGCCCAGACGAAGAAGGGCGCGGCGCGGTCGTCGAGGAGTATGGCCATCCCGACCGCGTGGAAGAGGGGGTCGAGCGCGAAGCCGAGCGGGACGCCGATTGCCCAGCCGAGCATGAAGCCCGGCATCGAGACGGTGGTGCACATCGCCAGGAGGACGACGAGCAGGTTGTGGAGACTGGCGATTGGGGTGAGTCCGAGCGCGAGGCCGAGGGCCATCCCTGCGGCCACCTGCCGCGGCGTGCCGTCAGACGCGAGCGCCTTGAAGAGCGTCTGGAGGAATTTCAGGAGCAGCATCCCGGCAATCTCATCAGGTCTGCTGGAGCCGGGTAGTCATCTCCGGTCGACGCACCGCGTGGTAGAATCCCTTTCGCACCTGCTCCGCGCCCAACCCTCGTTCTCGGACCCACGAATGCGTGTTCCTTTGCTGGCGCTGCTCCTTGCCGTATCGCCGCTCGCGCTCCATGCGCAGACGCTCACCCGCGCCGACTCGGCGTTGGTGGGGCGCGTGCTCCTCGCGGAGGACCGCCGCGACTCCACGGACGTCGCGTTCACCGAGGCCGCTGGTCACCCCGACGCGCGTATCCGTGCGATCGCGGCGCGCGGCCACGGGCGCATCCGCGATCCGAAGTTCGTTGCACGGACGACGCTCCCCGAGGTGCCACAGGCGCCGATCTGGGTGGAACCCGCGTGGCGGCTCCGCTTCCGCGCTCTCGCCGCGCTCCGCGACGACTGCCCCGCCCTGCGCCTCGCCCTGATGGACAGCGCCTGGGCGGTGCGACTCCGCGCGGCGGACCTCGCCCGGACCAGCTGCGCGTCTGATGACGCACTCGTGCAGACCATCGTCCGGTGGATCGATCGTCGCCCGTCGGAGACGTCGTCGCGGCGGCGCGGCGACGTATCGTGGCACGCTGCGGCACACGGGATCGTCGCGCTCGCGCGCCTCCGCCCCGACGCCGCGCGCGCGTACCTCCCCGACCTGCTCCGCCATCCGCAGCCGGAACTGCGTCGGTATGCCACACGGGCCGCGGCCCTCCTCGAGGACACCACAGCCCTCCGAGCGATGGTCGAGGACATCGACGACAACGTCGCGGAGACGGCGATCGACGCCCTCGCGGCGCGCACCGGCCACGCCGACGATGCACGCTACGTCGCCGCGCTCCGACGCGACGGCGCCCAGGTGGTCCGCGCCGCTGCGATCGCGCTGCGAGGCACCACCCTCGCCACGGCCGCACCCGCCGCGCGCCAGGCCTTCGAACGGCTCGTCGCGCGCGGTGACGCCTCCGCCCGCGCCGCGAGGGTCGCGCTACTCCCCGTGCAGGGGCGCCCCGCGACCGACGACCGTCCCCCGGTCGAACGGGTCGCGCTCCCCCGTGACGCCGTCCGGCTTGCCCTCGGTGACACCGTCGTGCTCCGCGTGACAATGGCCAGTGCGAGCGGCGGCGGGCGCTTCGACGTGCGACTCCGCGGCGACGTCGCCCCGATGATGGCGGCGCGACTCCTCGCCCTCGCGGAGGCCGGCTACTACGACGGGCTCACCTGGCACCGCGTCGAGCCTGACTTCGTCATCCAGGGCGGGAGTCCCGGCGCGAACGAGTATGTGGGCTGGCGGGAGACTCTTCGCGATGAACTCGGCACCGTCTCCCACCGTCGCGGAACGGTCGGGATGAGCACGCGCGGCCACGACACCGGTGACGCGCAGTGGTTCGTCAACCTGCGCGACAACGCGCGACTCGACGCCGACTACACCGTGTGGGCCGAGGTGATCGCAGGCATCGACGTCGTCGACGGGATCCTCGAAGGGGACCGCATCCGCTCGATTCGTCGGCGCCGCTGACGCCTGTGGCGCGGGGCGCACGACGGCACCGCGCCGTCGCGCGCCCCGCATCATCAGGCCGTCAGAACGCGACCTGCCAGGTGGCGAGGAGCGTCGCGGGCGCCACCGGGAAGAGATAGCGCGTCGCCCCGTCGGTGTACCCGGCCGCGTACGCGGTGGCGGAGAGCAGGTTCTGCCCCTGCACCCGCAGCTGCTGCCGTCCGACGGGAATCGTGATGCCGCCGTCGAGCACCGTGAAGGCCGGAATGGTGAAGGCCGCATTCCCGTCGTTCGCGAGGAACGCACGCCCCACGTGGCGGGCGCCGAGGGTCAGCGACCGTCCGCCGCGTCCCTCCCACGTCGACTGCAGGTTCGCCGTCACCGCGGGGGTGAGGAGCGGCGGTACATCGCGGTACGTCATGCCCGCGGCCTCGTCGGTGTACTCGGCGATGCGGGCCCGCATCCAGACCAGGTTCCCATCGACGCGCCACGCCGTGGCGGGGCGCCAGCTCCCCTCGAGCTCGACTCCCGCGCGCGTGGAGCGTGGGACGTTCCGCCGGAGCGGGCTCCCCGTGATGGCGAGCGCGCCGATCGCGGCGATCTCATCCCGAAATCGCATCGAGAAGAGATTCACCGAGACGGCGCCGCGCGCGCCCGCTTGGCGCACGCCGACCTCGACGTCGGTCACCTGCTCGGGCCGCACCCGGGTGAGCGGCAGGACCTCGGCCGCGGTCGCGGCATCGAGGTCGTCAGCCCCGGCGAAGAGATCCACGCGCGTCGGCTCGCGCGAAGCGCGCCCGACGGAGGCGTGCAGGCTCCGACCACGCGCCATCTGCCACGTCGCGCCAAACTTGGGATTCGCGAAGCGCCAGGTGACCTCCGGCGCGCTGATCGCCACCCCCGCGCTGGGCTGGTAGCGGAAGGTGGCCTGCCGCAGCTGGAGGTCCGCGACCCATTCGAGCGCCCCACGACGGCCTACCGCCTTGGCGAAGGCGCTCTGCTCCGACTTGTGGCCCGTGTTCGCGTACACGTCCGTGGCGAGGACGGGGCGGATGCGCAGGCTGTGCTCCCGCGCGTAATCGCTCGCGTGGCCGCCCACCGACCAGGCGACCGACCCCGCGGTCCAGGTGGCCGTCGAGAGGAGCCCGACCCAGGTGTGATCGAGCCCGAAGTTCCAGAGGTCGTCACCGACGGCGACATCGTACGTCCCCCCCGCCGCGTTCCGGTAGAGCGTCGTGGTCACGGCCCCGGAGCGCCCGAGCGTTCGCGTGTGCTGCAGGCTCAGCATCGACTGCGAGAAGTCATCGCGCTCGTCCGGCGACATCGGGTTCGTGCGCGGGTCGGCGGCCAGTTCGGCCTCGCTGGCCGCATAGTACGCGAGCTGCATCCGCGACCGGCCCGCGAAGCCCGTGACCTTCACGACGTCACGATCGCCGAACCAGGCCGCGCTGCCGAAGGCGGAGCGCGCCTCATTCCCCGAGTTGATGCGATAGCCATCCGTCGTCTGCGCGGTGGCGCGACCGTACGCCGCGACGGACCCACGCACCCCGCTCGCCGCGGCCGCACTCACCCGCCGGGTGCCCCAGCTCCCCGCCGTCACCTCGGCCTCGCGGAACGCGGGCGTGGTCGCGAGCGGGAGCGATTCGAAGCTCAGCGCACCGGCGAACCCCGCGGGCCCGAATCCGCTCCCCCCGACGCCGCGCTGCACGCGCACCGAGCCCATCGAGTGCATGAAGTCGGGGACGTTCGAGAAGTAGAGGACCTGGTCCTCGGGATCGTTGAGCGGGACCCCGTCGACGGAGATCGCGAGCCGCGTCTGATCGATGCCGCGGAGTCGGAGCGAGCTGTAGCCGCTGAACGCCCCCGCATCCGACGCGGCGGTGACGCCGGTCGCGCCCAGGAGCGCGAGGGGCGCGTCCTGTCCGACGTAGGTGCGTTCGATGGTGGCGCGATCGATCAGCGTCTGCGAGGTCGGCGGCGCGGCACTCACGCGGGTCGCCCGCACGACGACGGCGTCGAGGGTGTCGCGCCAGGGGATGTTCTTGAGACGCAGCGAGATCTGCCCCTTCACCTCGGGGGCGGTCATGATGTTCGCGCCGCTGATCTTGCTGATGGTGTCGATCACCATCCCGAT
>JBMTAR010000039.1:0-14677 GCA_049428925.1 Gemmatimonadaceae bacterium | reverse complement strand
TCGGTCACGACCTCGTCACGCGCGCACGAGCGCCGCGCCGTCACGGACGCCAGCTGTGCCCCATCGTGAAGGCCCGACCTATGCGGTACGACTCTCGCGTCACTGGGCCCTGCACGAACCGGTAGGGTGCGTCCAGGAGGTTCCGCGCGTCCGCGCGGAGCGACAGGCGCTCACCCAGTGGCATCCGCAGGGAGACGTCGACCACGTGCCGCTCCAGCTCCTTCACGTCAGGCAGCGGCACCTCCCCGGCCTCGGTCACCCGGGCCCCCACCACGTTGTACAGCACCGAGGCGCTGCTCCGCCCGCTGGTGGACGTCCACGTCAGCCCGGTGTTGAACATGTACGGGGCCTGACCCACCATCGCACGCTTCGTGTTCGTCACCGCGCTCGCGCCCGGGGCAAGGCGAATGCTGCTCGCCATCACCGTCGCGTTCGTCGAGAGGGTCACGTTCGCCAGCGCGTCGGCGATCATCCCGAGGGACTTCCGTGCCTCGAGCTCCACGCCGTAGTTGTCCGCGCCATCCGCGTTCAGGAACGTGATGATGCGTGTCCCCGACGACCCCTGGTACACACGCTCGATCGGGTCGGTGAACCGCTTCGCGAAGAGTGCCACGCTCACCACCTCGCCCGCATTCGCGTAGTGCTCCCACCGGAGGTCGAGGTTCTGGATGAGCGCGCGACGAAGCGCCGGGTTCCCGAAGACGTTGTCGAAGCCGATCACCTCGCGGTACATGATCGGCGCGAGCTCGCGATACTCGGGACGCGCCACCGTCTGCGACGCAGAGAATCGAACGTTTGTGGCGTCGGTGGGTCGCCATGTCAGGGCCAGCGCCGGTAGGAGATCGGTGAAGACCGGATTCGTGCTCGAGCGCGCCCCCACCGTCGGCTCCGCGCGGACGAGGACGTCGGAGTACTCGACACGTGCGCCGGTGATCAGCTGCCAGGTCGGGCCGAACTCGCGCTCCACCATCGCGAACCCGGCGATTGTGTAGTCTGATGCGTCGTAGGTCCCGCCCACCCCGATCGGCGTCACGTTCCACACGCGGTCCCCAGCGTCGGTGTAGCGGCCGAAGAGCTGCTCGGCGGCGAGCTCGCGCTCGGCGGCGTTGAGGCCGCTCCCGCTGATGCTGTACGCAGTGCTCGTCGCGTCACGCAGGGCGTGGCGCCCGAGGCCCCCCACCTTGATGGCCGTGGACGAGCCGACCTCGCCGAACTGTAGGCGCCAGAATCCCCGCGCCTCGTAGGCGCGCTCCGACAGGTCGCTGAAGGTGCGCACGGCACCCTCATTCGACGCCGCGAACCACTGCGGTGCGAGTGGCGTGCCGGTGCTGGGATCCGTGAAGATCGCCTGGACGAACTCCGACCGATCCGGCTCGGCACGCGTGACCCCGGATGCGGTCAACGACAGTTCCAGCTTCTGCGATGCGGTGGGGTCCGACTGGAGGAGGAGTTGCGTCGACCGGATGCTACGCTCCACGTACTTCTGACGCGTGATCGTGAACGGGATGCCAAGGTTCTCGGATAGCCCGCGCTCCTGCCGCGCCTCGGAGTCCATCGTCCGGTTGTAGGTGTTGTTGAGCGCCACGCGCGTCCGCGTTCCAAGAAGCGTGCTGAAGTTCGCGAGGCCACCCCAGAGGACGCTCGCCCGTCCGGTCGATCCCTCATAGCGATCGACCTCCGATGGAGTGCTCCCGCCCTGTGCGAGCGCGAGCGCCCGCACCTGGTCGACCTTGGCCTCCTGCGCGTAGGAGTACGTCCCGGACACGAGATACCCGATCGACTGGCCAAGCATCGGATCCGTGCCCCCCACCGAGACCGAGGTGGAGCCGTTCAGCGCTCCCGCCTGCGTCTGCGGCGTCCACGAGTTGCGGAAGTCGGAGACCATCCGGTTGAAGTCGGTCTGCCCGGGTCGTGATTGCGAGAAGTTGCCGAAGCCCGCAATGAAGCCGGGAAGGGCCCGGGGTTGCGACCCGAGGGCGAGCAGGTCCCCCCGCGCACGACCCGGCATCAGCAGCGGCCGACCGACCACCGCGTCCGATCCACCCGTGCTCGTGCTCAGGGCCCAGGTGCGCCGAGTCGGGAACTCGCGGGTCTGGATGTCGACCTGGGCACCGGCGAAGTCACCGGGTTGGTCGGGGGTGAAGGTCTTCACCGTCGTGATGGTCTGGAGCATACCGGCGGGGAAGAGATCGAGTGGGACCACCTTCTTTTCCGGCTCGGGGCTTGGGATCCTCGCGCCATTGAGCGAGGTCTGCGTGTAGCGGTCGCCGAGCCCGCGGACGAAGACATATCGTCCGTCCTGCACGCTGACGCCCGAGACGCGGCCGACGGCCTGTGCCGCGTCGCCGTCGGGGCTCTTGGCCATCTGCTCGGCGGTGATGCTGCTGACGACGTTGGTTGAGGTCCGCTGCTGGTCCAGGGCGTCATTCACTGAGCCGCGCTCGGCTGACGCCGTGACGACCTGTGCGGCGAGCTGCACATTCGCGGCACTCAGCGAGACATCCTGCTGTACCGTCTTCCCGGCCTCGAGAAAGATGCCGGTGACCGTCTTCGGGGCATACCCGATGCGGCGGACGAGGAGCGTGACCGTCCCGGCGGGCGCGGCCGCGAGGGTGAAGCGCCCCTCGACGCCGGACATCGTGCCCACCGTCGTGCCCACGATCTGGATCCCGGCGGCGGAGAGCCCCGAGCCGGAGGCGGCATCGATTACGCGGCCGACGATGCGCCCGGTCGAGGGGGATTGAGCCTGCTGGAAGGACGGGAAAGCCGCCTCGAAGAAAGCAGCGGACAGCAGGAGGATGACGACACGGCGCATATGCAGCTCGTGAGTGATGAGCGAGAGGTGGACGGGTCGCGGACCCCGTGGAAGGAACCTCTCCGTGCCCCGTCTCGACTCGCCCACGGCGGCGTCACGGCCGTGTAACGGCCCTAGGCGCCCGGATGCGGGATGAGCGCGACGATTGTCGTCCCCACCCCGGGCGTGCTCTCCGCGCGGACCCGACCGCCGTGCGCCTCGATGAGGTGTTTCACGATGGCGAGGCCGAGGCCGGTGCCCCCTTCCTCGCGCGAGCGCCCCGGATCGACCCGGTAGAAGCGCTCGAAGATTCGGGGGAGGTGCTCCGGCATAATCCCGACCCCGGTGTCACGCACCCCGACCTCGACGCCACGGGCGTGGACGCGGGAGAAGAGCGTCACGCGTCCGGTCACCGTGTGCCGGACCGCATTGTCGACCAGATTCCCCAGCACCTGTCGGAGCGCGGTGGGGTCGGCCGGCACCTCCAGCGCGTCAGCGGCGAGGTCAACGGTCAGCGCGATCCCCTTGGCCTCAGCCGCATCCCGCGCCGCCGCGAGCACGTCGCTCGCGAGTGCGGTGAGCGACACCGGCACGGGGTTCGGTACCCAGCCCCCCGACTCGATGCGCGAGAGGTCGAGGAGGTCGTCCACGATGCGCTGCATCCGGCGGGTGTTGCCGAGGATGCGCTCGGCGAACTGCTGCCGGGCCTCGGCGGGGACATCGCCATCCGCGAGGGTCTCCGCGAAGCCACCGACGATGGTGAGCGGGGTGCGGAGTTCGTGCGAGACGTTCGCCACGAAGTCCCGGCGGACGGCCTCGAGACGCCGCACGCGGGTGAGATCGAAGAGCGCCAGCACCGCCCCGCCCTCTGCGAGGGGGCGCGCGGTGACGTTCAGCGTGCGTCCCGCAATCACGACCTCGGCCCCGTCGGTCGTCTCGCCCGCGAAGGCGGCCGACATCGCATCACGCAGCGTCACCTCGCGCGGGAGCAGGTCGACCGAGAAGGGGAGGGGCGCTCGGACGCCAAGGAGTCGCCGGGCCGTCTCGTTGATCCGGACGACGGTGCCGCCCGTGCCGATCGCGATCACGCCCTCGTTGAGGGATTCGGTGAGCTGCACGAGCAGGGTCTCGTCGGCCCGCAGCGCCCTGAGGCGGGCGGAGAGTTGTTCGGCGAGTCGGCGGAGTGCCACGGCGAGATCTCCCACCTCACCGGGCGCGCGGAGCGTCGGCCGGCGCTCGAGGTCGCCGTCGGCGAGCGCCTGCGCCACGTCACGCAGCTCCTCGACAGGGCGTGAGACCGATCGCGAGAACACCAGCGCGATCAGCAGTGCGCCGGCCAACGCGAGGAGGGCCGCCGTCGTGATGTCGCGGCGCGCCGAGGCGATGATCGCGTTGAGGCTCGCGGTGGGCAGAGAGACACGGGCCACACCACGCGAGGGGATGGCGACCGCGACGTACAGCTCCTCGGTGCCGGTGGAGGGCGAGGGGCGGCGCGCGATCCCCGTGCCCGTACGGATCGCCTCAGCGATTTCAGGGCGTGTCGCATGGTTCTGCATTGCGGTGAGGGCCGCATCGTCGAATTCCGAGTCGCCGAGGACCACGCCGTCGGGACCGACGAGTGTGACACGACGTCCGAGGGCCTCTCCGGTTCGGTCCGCGAGGGCATCGGGAGCCTCCGGTTCCCGTTCCCAGAGCTGGCCGACGAGCCGCGACTCGCGGGCGAGGAACGTGGTGGCATCATCGCCGAGCCGGGCGGTGAACTGACGATCGACGACCACGACGATCAGCGCCGCGAGGAACCCGACCACGAGCAGGGCCCCGAGGAGGAGGCGTTGCGTCAGCCGCACCGCGGCTCAGCCGTCCTTCGCAGCGAGCCGATATCCGAAGCCGCGGACCGTCTCGATGAGGTCCCCGGCCGGATGCAGCTTGGTGCGCAGTCGCTGGATGTGCATATCGACCGTCCGGGTCTGGATGTCGGGGGCCGCCTCCCAGACCGTCTCGAGCAGATGGGCGCGCGCCTGGACGCGCCCGCGGCGCTCCGCCAGTGTCAGCAGCAGCTTGAACTCCGTCGGGGTGAGCTCGGCCTCGGTACCGTTGACGAGAACCCGGTGCGCCGCGCGTTCGATCGTGATGGGGCCGATGCGGAGCGCATCGGCGGCGTCGACCTTCGAGCGGGCCCGACGGAGAATCGCGCCCACCCGTAGTACGAGCTCGGGCGGGCTGAAGGGCTTCGTCAGGTAGTCATCCGCGCCGAGCTCCAAGCCTTTGATCCGATCCGGTTCGTCCTTTCGTGCCGTGAGCATGAGCACCGCGATGCCGGCGGAGTCGCGGTCGGCGCGGAGGCGGGCGAGGACATCAAAGCCCGAGAGCCCGGGCAGCATCTGGTCGAGGATGATCAGTGCTGGGCGCTCCCGCGCCGCGAGGGCGAGCGCGTCCGGGCCTGTGGCAGCAGTGGAGACACGGTACTTCGCCTTCGCCAGATGGTACGCCACCAGCGCGACGATGTCCGGCTCGTCGTCGACGACGAGAATCCGGTCGGCCTCCCCGGCGATGGCGCTCACCCTGACCGTCCCGCCAGACGTCGGGCGATGGAGCCGAGGAGTAGGTCGATGGCGACCGTGTTCTCCCCGCCGTGCGGGATGATGAGGTCGGCGTAGCGCTTGCTCGGTTCGACGAATTGCAGATGCATCGGCTGGACGGTCGTCACGTACTGATCGAGGATCTCGTCCAGCGGCCGGCCGCGGAGTGCCATATCACGGCGGATGCGTCGCACGAGTCGGATGTCAGCGTCGGTGTCGACGTACACCTTGATCGCACAGGCGTCGCGGACCCGGGGGTCGACGAAGAGAAGGATCCCATCGATAACGACCACATCGGCGGGTGCGACGTGGGCCGCCTCGGGCTTTCGTCGGTGCGTGACGAAGTCATAGATGGGCTTCGCGACCGCCTCACCCCGACTGAGCGCGGTGAGGTGCTCCGCCAGCAGGCCGAGGTCGAAGGCGTCAGGGTGGTCCCAGTTGACGTGCCGCCGCTCCTCCATCGAGTGATGGGGGAGGTCGCGGTAGTACGCGTCCATATCCAAGAAGGCGACACGGGCCCCGGGGAGCGAGTCGGCGATGCGGCGGGCGACGGTCGACTTGCCCGAGCCGCTGCCACCGGCAATCCCGATAATGAGAGGAGTCATCGTCACGAACGAGAGTCTCGAAAAGGTGGGGACACCGGGCGCACCCGCACAGAGCGTGGCTGTCACGGTTCCGTATCGGTGCACGGGTGACCCCTGCAACTTCGCCGCCCCCCCCGCGGCCGGGCAACGCGGCCTCCCGACGTCGGCCCGGCTGCCGCTACCTTTGTGCATGTCCCGTCTCTGGTTGGCGGCCTGTGTCGCCGCGCTCTGTACGCCCCCGGCGGCGACAGCCCAAACGACCGTCGAGCTGACCCTCGCCGCGACCACCGACGTCCACGGACGGCTGCGCGCCTGGGATTACTACGCGAACGCTGCCGATCCCGTACGCGGGCTGGCCCGGGCGGCCACCATCGTCGACTCCCTCCGGCGCGCGGCACCGGGCCGCGTGATCCTCGTGGATGCGGGTGACCTGCTCCAGGGGAACCCGATGACCTACGTGGCGGCACGCGTCGACTCGACGGCGCCGAGCCCGGTCGTCGCGGCGATGAACGCGATGCGATACGACGCGGCGGCCATCGGGAACCACGAGTTCAATTACGGGGTCCCGACCCTGGACCGGGCCCGTGCGCAGGCGCGCTTTCCGTTTCTCGCCGTGAACGCGGAGCGTCTCGACGACGGGCGGGCGTTCCCCGGCTCCACCATCGTGACCCGTGCCGGCGTGCAGGTCGCCATCATCGGGGTCACCAACCCCGGGGCGATGGTCTGGGATCGTGACCACCTCCGGGGCCGGGTCGCGGTGCGCGACATCCAATCGGCCGGGGCGGGGGAGATCGCGCGGGTCCGCGCGGCCGGGGCGGACCTGGTCGTCGTGGTCGCCCACGCGGGGCTCGACGGGGAGGCCTCGTACGACTCTGTCTCGACGGGGGTCGCGAGTGAGAACCCGATGGCGCGCGTGGCGCGTGAGGTGCCGGGCATCGATGTGGTGGTCGTGGGTCACTCGCATCGCGAGGTGGCGGACTCCACCATCGGTGGGGTTCTGGTGATCCAAGCCCGGAACTGGGCGACGAGCGTGGCCACCGCCACCATCACGTTGGCGCGGGGCGGGGCTCCTGGCACGCCGGGCACGCCGCGCTGGCGCGTCGTCACGAAGCGGGGCGCGCTCGTCCAGGCGCGCGGGCACGCGGAGCATCCGACGGTCGTGCGCGCTGTGGAGCGCGCGCACCGCGCGGCCGTCGCGCATTCCACGGCGGTGATCGGCCGCGCCGCGGGCGAGTTCCGCACCGACTCCGCGCGCGTGCGCGACGTGCCGCTCATCGACCTGATCCAGGAGACGCAGCGCCGCGCCACCGGCGCCGACCTGAGCATCGCCTCGGCGTTCACGGTGGACGCGACGATCCCCGCCGGGCCGGTGACGGTCGCGCAGATCGCACAACTCTACCCGTACGAGAACACGTTGCGCGCGCTTCGCCTGACGGGGGCGCAGGTCCGGGCCTTCCTCGAGCACAGCGCCCGCTACTGGCTGGTCGAGGCGGATGGGCGCGGCGGGCTGCGTGCGGTCCCCGACCCGCGGATCCCTGGGTACAACTTCGATCTGCTCGCCGGCGCGACGTATGAGATGGATCTCGGTCGGCCCATAGGCCAGCGGATCACGCGCCTTGAGGTCCGCGGGCGACCGATCGTGGACACCGACTCCTTCACCGTCGCGGTCAACAACTATCGGGCCGGGGGCGGCGGGGGCTACGCGATGCTCCGCGGGGCGCCGGTCGTCTTCGAATCCCCGACGGAGATCCGCGACCTGCTCATCGAGGAGGTCCGCCGTCGGGGCGTGCTCCACCCCGATTCGATCGGCGAGGTGAACTGGACGCTCCGCGCGCCGCGCCGCGGGGTGCGCGTGCTCGCGCTCAACGACTTTCACGGCGCCTTCACCAAGCGCCCCGACGGATCGTTCGGCAACCGCGGCGGTGCCGCCGAGCTCGCGACCGCACTCGAGCGCGCTGCGGCGGAATGCGCGCCGGCCTGCGTCCCCCTGGTGCTCCACGGCGGCGACCTCTTCCAGGGGACGCCGGCGTCGAACCTCGCCTACGGACGTACGGTCGTCCCGGTGCTCGAGGCGCTCGGCGTCCGTGCCGGTGCCCTCGGGAACCACGAATTCGATTGGGGCCAGGACACGTTGCGTGCTCGGATGCAGGAGCTCGGTCCACCGATCCTCGGCGCCAATGTCACGTACGCCGATGGCCGTGACGTCCCCTGGATCCCCGACGACACGCTGCTCGTCATCGAGGGGATGCGGGTCGGTATCGTCGGGATTGCCGATCCCGCCACGCCACGCACGACGATGCCGACGCAGGTCGCCGACCTTCGCTTCGCGGATCCGGTGCCCGTGGTGAACGCCCGTGCCCGAGCGCTGCGTGCGCGCGGCGCGGAGCGGGTCGTGGTGGTGGCTCATATGGGCGCGTTCTGCACCGACGGGCGCTGCAACGGGGAGATCATCGACGTCGCCAACCGCCTCGATCCGGGAAGCGTTGATGCGATCGTGAGCGGACACACCCACTCCGCCGTCGCGACGGTCGTGAACGGCATCCCGA
This sequence comes from Gemmatimonadaceae bacterium, assembly GCA_049428925.1. Taxonomy (GTDB): domain Bacteria; phylum Gemmatimonadota; class Gemmatimonadetes; order Gemmatimonadales; family Gemmatimonadaceae; genus Pseudogemmatithrix. The sequence goes on along the minus strand of JBMTAR010000039.1, from coordinate 6,174 downwards.
TCGTTCAGGCGCGGTCGAGTGGTCGAGCAATCGGCATCATCGACCTGCCGCCCGAGGGCCCCGGGACGATGCCCGTGGTCCGTGCGGTGGTCAGCGACAGTCTGCCACCGGCCCCGGGGGTCGACTCACTCGCGCGCGCGGCTGAGGCGGCGGTGGCGGGACGCGTCGGTGCCGTCATCGCCCAGGCATCCGAGGACCTGCTGCGTCGTGGCGATCAGTATGCGCTCGGCAACCTCATCGCCGATGCGCAGCGCGCGGCCGGGGCCGGGGATGTGGCCGTGATGAACAACGGCGGCATCCGCACGGATCTCCGGGCCGGTCCCATCACGTGGGGCGACGTCTACGAGGTGCAGCCCTTCGCGAACCGGCTCGTCGTCGTCACGTTGCCCGGTCGGGCGCTGCGGCGATACCTCGAGGCGCTCGTCGCCGGGCGCGGCATCCGCTACCACCTGTCGGGGGTCACGCTCACCTTCGACCCCACGGCCCCGTCGGGGTCGCGGTTGCGGACGATCGCGATGAACGATGGTCGCCCGCTCGATGACCGCCGTCGGTACCGCGTCGTGATGACCGACTTTCTCGTCGCCGGGGGAGATGGTGCCGCCCTCGGCCCCGAGGCCGTCGTCGAGGAGCTGGGCGTCATCGACCTCGATGTCCTCGTCACTCATCTGCGCGCCCTGCGCGGCGGGCTCCTCACGCCCACCGAATCGCAACGGGCCGCGCGTATCCGTCCCGTCCAATGACCGATGCTCTGATCGTCTTCGTCAACGGTGCCACCGTCAAGCTCCCTTCTGGCGCGACGGTCCTCGACGCCGTCGCCGCGCACGACGCGGCCGCCGCCGCCGAGGTGCGCGCCGGCACGCGTGCCGTGGCCGACAGCCGTGGTATCGTCGTCGCGCCCGAGACCCCGCTCTCCGGAGGTTTCGTGATGCGGCTCGTCTCCGCCCGGCAGCTGGCGGGCGAGGCGTGACACTCGTCACGTCCGACCTCCTCCGGCGGCTCCCCAAGGCGGAGCTGCACTGCCACCTCGATGGCTCGGTGCGGCCGGGCACGATGCTCGAGCTCGCGCGCGATCTGCACGTGACGATGCCGCGCGACGACGCCGAAGCGCTGCGCGACTACATGCTGGTGAAGGACGCGCGCAGCCTGGAGGAGTATCTCGAGCGCTTCGCGGTCACCCTGTCGGTGATGCAACAGGCTGAGGCGATGGAGCGCATCGCGTTTGAGCTCGCGGAGGACGCGGCGCGCGAGGGGATCCGCTACCTCGAGGTCCGGTACGCGCCCATCCTCAACACGCGCGGCGGTCTCACGATGGCGCAGGCCGTCGAGGCGCCGCTGCGCGGGCTCGCGCGCGCCGCGCGTGCGTACGGCATCGTCGCGCGTGTGATCGTCTGTGCGATCCGGAACATGCCGACGGCGACGTCGCTCGAGGCGGCGTGGACGGCGGTCGACTTCCAGGGTGAGGGCGTGGTCGGGTTCGACCTGGCGGGTGGCGAGGCGGGGAATCCCGCCGCGGCGCACCAGGCCGCCTTCGCGCACTGCGAAGCGCACGGCCTTGCCTGCACCTGCCACGCCGGCGAGGGCGCGGGCGCGGGGTCAATCGCCGAGGCGATTCACGTCTGCCACGCCACGCGAATCGGGCACGGCACGCGGCTGCTCGAGGATCCCGCGTTGCTGCGCGAGGTGCGTGACCGTGGGATCGCGATCGAGTGCTGTCTGACGAGCAACGTGCAGACGCACACGATCCCGTCGGTCGACGCCCATCCGCTCCGGACGCTCGTCGAGGCGGGGGTCGCCGTCTCGTTGAACACCGACAACCGGCTGATGAGCGGGACGGATCTCGTGACCGAGTACGGCTTGGCGGCGCGGCACCTCGGCTTCAGCTTCGAGGAGCTCGCCGCGCTCGCGCGCCAGGGATTCGTGAACGCCTTCCTTCCCGAGCCGGAGCGGACTGCGCTTCTCGCCAGGGTGGACGCTGAGATCGCCGCGCTGCGGCAGGAGGTCGCTCGATGAACACGTCCGAGACGCACGGGACCGCCGACGCGCGCCGCGCCGCCGATGCGGTGCGGGACCGACTCGGTGTCACCGCCCCCGTGACGGGGATCATCCTGGGCTCCGGCCTCGGCACGCTCGCCGATCACGTCGAGGGCGCACGTCGGGTGCCGTATGCGGAGATTCCCGGGTTCCACGCGCCCAAGGTGGAGGGACACCGCGGCGAGATGATCGCCGGTCGTCTCGGCGGGCGTGAGGTCGTCCTCCTCGCCGGTCGCTTTCATATGTACGAGGGGTACCCGGCGCGCGTCGCCGCCTTCCCGGTGCGTGTGTTGCACGCGCTTGGGGTGCCGCGGCTCTTCGTGTCGAACGCCGCCGGTGGAGTCCGTAGGAGCTTCTTGGCGGGCGACCTGATGCTCATCGTCGACCACCTGAATCTCACCGGCCAGAATCCGCTCGTCGGCCCGGTCGAGCCGGGAGAGACCCGCTTTCCCGATATGAGCGCGGCGTACCATCCGCGGCTGCGTGCGCTGCTCGTCGAGTCGGCGCAGGCGCTCGGCATCCCGCTCGCGCGCGGCGTCTACGCCGGGCTCCTCGGCCCGAACTTCGAGACGCCGAGCGAGGTCCGGATGCTCGAGCGGCTCGGCGCCGACGCGGTGGGGATGAGCACCGTGGCGGAGGTCATCGTCGCGGCGGCGTGCGGGATGGAGGTCGCGGGCGTCTCGTTGATCACAAACCCCGGCGCCGGAATCTCAGCGACGCCGCTCAATCACGTCGAGGTGATGGAGGAGGGCGCGCGCGCGGCGGCGGCGTTCGGACGGCTGGTGGAGCGGTACGTCAGCCAGCTGTAGGCGGCGCCTGATCGGCTGATCGGCGACCGCCGGTTGGACTCGGCGACGGCGCGGTGCGCGGCCTCCGGCTCAGCGCGGTGGCGGAGACGGCGGCAGGGCCGCGAGTCGGCGCTTGAACGCTTGGAAGTTCGGCGTGTCGCGCGTGAGGCCACGGACGGAGTCGGCGGGGATTGCTGCGATGCGCGCCTGCGCCGCGGCGATGCGGTCCTCCTCGAGCGGATGTGAGCGGAACCAGGCGTCGAGCGCCCCCGGCTTCCGTGTCCGCTCGTCCAGGAGGATGCGGAACATCTCGGGGATGCCGTTCGGGTCGATCCCCGCCTGCACGAGGTAGGGAATCGCGACCAGGTCCGCCTCGTCCTCGTCGGCGCGCGAGAAGCTCGCGAAGGCGGCATTCGCCCCGATGTTGATGGCGGCCTGACTCGCCTCGCTGTTGCAGATGCTGGTGAGCACGCAGACGGCGGTGATCCCGATGTTCGCCCCCTGCGCCTTCTGCATCTGCTGGATGGAGTGGCGCATCGTGACGTGCCCGATCTCGTGTCCGAGGACGCCGGCCACCTGTGACATCGACGTCGCGCGCTCGATCAGCCCGCGGTTGATGTAGATGAACCCCCCGGGGACGGCGAAGGCGTTCACCTCGGGGCTGTCGACGATCGAGAACCGCCAGTCGAGGTTCCGGGCGTCCGCGATGCGGGCGATCGAGTCCCCGAGTACGTTGATGTAGCGCGTGAGCTCGGGGTCGCCGATGACCGGGAGCTCCCGTTCGATCTGCTGCGCATACGACGCGCCCATCTCCACTTCCTGACGGGTGGAGACGGCGCAGCCCGAGAGGGCGAGGACGAGGGCCGCGGCGCGGCCGAGGACACGAGGACGCATAGGGATTCCGATGGGACTTCTCACCGTAGCCAGAGACCTCACCCGCCGCAAGGCGCGTGAACGGAGCGGACGCTTCGTCGCTGAGGGGATTCGTGTGGTCGAGGAACTCCTGGCGTCGCCGCTCCGGATCGTCGGGGCGCTCTCCTGCGACCTCGTGGAGCAGACCCCTCGGGGTGCGGCACTCCTGGCGCAGCTCCACGCCCGGGACGTCTCGGTGCTTCGGGTGAGCGAGCGGGAGTTCCTCTCTGCGTGTGACACCGATGAGCCCCAGGGGATCCTGGCGGTGGCGGAACAGCCGATCCACACGCTCGGGTCGCTCGGTGCCCTCGGGCCGCGTCGGCTGCTCGTGCTCGATGGCATTCAGGACCCGGGGAACGTGGGGACCCTGTTACGAACCGCCGCGGCCCTCGGTGTCGATGGCACCTGTGTCCTCCCCGGGACGGTGGATCCGTGGAATGCGAAGGTGGTCCGCTCGGCGGTGGGCATCCAGTTCCGTCACCCGACGGTCGGCTGCACGCTCGAGGCGCTGCGCCCCTTCCTGGCGGAACATCAGGTGCCGCTCTGGGGTGCCGACATCGGGGGGCGTCCCATCGCGTCGGTGGGGAATCCCGCACGCGTGGCGCTCGTGGTGGGGAATGAGGGGGCCGGGCTCTCTGAGGTGGTGCGATCTGCCTGCGCCGAGCGTGTGGCGCTGGCGATGGCACCGGGGGCGGAGTCCCTCAACGTCGCCGTCGCCGCGGGGATCGCGCTCTACCTCCTCCGGCCGTCCGAATGACGCTCCTCGCCGCGTACGTCGTCTGCCTCGGTGCCATCGTCGGGTCGTTCCTGAACGTCTGCATCGTCCGATGGCCGAAGGATGAGTCGGTCGTGCGGCCCCGGTCCAAGTGTCCGCACTGTCAGCACGGGATCGCGTGGTACGACAACGTCCCGGTCGTGAGCTGGCTCCTGCGCCGCGGTCGGTGTCGGCATTGTGCGGCGCCCATCGCGTGGCGGTATCCCGCCGTGGAGGTCGCGACCGCCGGGCTGTGGTATGGCGCGTGGGTGCTGTTCGGTCCCAGCGTCACCATGGTGCGCGTGGCCATCGCGTCGAGTCTGCTCTTCGGCATCGCGGTCACCGACCTCCGTGACTACGTGATTCCGGACGGCTTCACCGTCCCGGGGTTCCTGCTTGCGATGCTCGCGGCCGTCGTCGGGTTCTTCCTCTGGGAGTCGGGGCCGTTCGCCGGACCGTGGGACGCCCTCGTGGGTGCTTGCACCGGCGCTGGCTTGATCGCGATCATCGGGTGGCTCGGCGAGGTGGCGCTGCGGAAGGAGGCGATGGGGCAGGGTGACGTCACCCTGATGGCGTTCATCGGCGCGCTCGTCGGGCCTGGGCGTGCGCTCCTGACCGTGATGCTGGCAGCGGCGCTCGCCTCGGTGGTGTTCCTGCTCCTCGTCGCGCCCATCGGGTGGCTCCGCGCTCGGCGGCGCGGCGAGTCGTACGCGCTCCCGCTCGTCCCGTTCGGTGTCTTTCTGGCGCCCGCTGGTCTGATCGCCCTGCTCTGGGGCACGGCGATCATCGGGTGGTATCTCGGCATGTTCTTCCCCGCGCGGTGAGGCCGTCGTCGATGCGGGCCGCACCCTCGCGTTTCGCTCCATCCCTCGTGGCGCTCGGGCTCCTCCTCTCGGGGTGTGCGGCCGAACCGCCCGGCTATGAAGGGCCGTATCGTCGTCAGGTGCGGGCCGCGATTCCCAAGCTCGAGGAGACGACGGGGCTGATGTTCCAACGCCTGCCGGTCCTCCAGGACCGGTCGCGCGATGAGGTTCGGGGGTTCCTCGAGGCCGAGATGGCCGAGCAGCTCACGCCGCTGCAACTCGCGGGGACGCAGGCCGCCTACCGGTTGCTCGGCCTTCTCCCCGACACGCTGGACCTCCGCGCGTTCTATCTCGACCTGCTGACCGAGCAGGTCGCCGGGTATTACGACCCGAAGACGAAGGTGCTCTACGTCGTACAGTCGGAAGCGGCGGAGCTGCGGGATGTGACCATCACGCACGAGCTGATGCACGCGCTGCAGGACCAGCACGTGCGGCTCGACTCGATCAAGACGCTGCAGGGCGACAACGATCGGATGGTCGCGATGCAGGCGGTGGTCGAGGGGCAGGCGACGTACGAGCAGCTCCGGGTGATGACTGGGGGCGATGTGGATGCGCGGATCCCCGGCGGGTGGGGAGCGATCCGCGAGACGATCCGTTCGTCGCAGGCCGATATGCCTCGCTTCGCGGCGGCACCGATGTTCCTCCAGGAGACGCTGCTCTTTCCGTACCTGAGTGGGGCTGAGTTCGTCCGGCGCTTCGCGGCCGCGCGGCCGGGCCGGTCGGTGCTGACGCCGTTCGCGGAATCGACGGAGCAGATCCTGCATCCCGAGAAGTTCCTCGATTCCATCCCGGACCGTCCGACGCGCATCCGCCTCGGCGCGCCGCG
>JBMTAR010000038.1:0-14703 GCA_049428925.1 Gemmatimonadaceae bacterium | reverse complement strand
GCGTGGGCGAGACGAAGCCGCTCCGGGACCTCTTCGCGCGGCTGGGGCAGGTGGCGCGTGCCCGGTGCACCGGGTGGGGCCTCGTGCTGCTGAGCGCGGACCGCGCCCTCGAGGCGCAGGTGGGGATTCCGTTCACGGAGCGCTTCACGACCTCGAACGGGGGGATTCCCGTCCGGCTCGTCAGCGCCCGGATCCCATCGCCGGGTTGAGCGACGGTTCCGCCCCGCGGCTCAGCTGAGCAGCGCGCCGAGCAACCACCCCAAAGTACCGACGACCGCCGTGGTGATTGCTCGGCGGTGCTGCGGATCCGGCGTCCGAAAACCACCCATCGCGAGGAACGTGACAGTCCCCGCGACCATCAACCCCGCCCCTTCGGCGGGGAAGAGATGCGTGAGCACGAAGAGCGCGGCGACGAAGAGATATCCGAGGAGGGGACGAAGCATCAGGAGCACCGGCGCGGGATGACGGCGTGACGCAGCAGAGCGATGCGTTGAGGCGGACACTCGCCGCGCCGCCACGACGCGTCAAGGCAGGTCGGCCAATCGCGCCCGGAGGAGCCGACGCACCTCGACCGGTGCCACCACCTCGACATCGGCGCCGTACGTCAGCGCCTTCCGCACGCCCCACTCCGGGTCCCCGAGCGGATACTCGCGCGTGAGGGATCCATCCGCCGCGAGCGTCCCCCCCTCGCGCTCGTGGATCCAGCGGGCGATCCCCGCGGAGTACCGGAGCACCAAGGTGGTGGGCACCGCCCCGACGAAGGGCCCGAGGTCGGTGAGCACGGCACGGAGATCGAACGTCGCCGGCGGAACGAACGGGCGGTCCGTGGGCTCCACCGCCTCGATGCGATCGCACCGGAACACCCGCAACGCGTCGCCCCGCTCCTGTACCGCGATGAGGTACCAGCGTCCCTGCGCGGAGACGAATCCCAACGGACCGATGGCACGCTGATGGGCGTCCGCCTCATGCGCCTTCCGATAGGCGATGACCACCTCCCGATGCCCGACGATGGCGGCGTGCAACGCCTCGCGGAACGCCGCGGTCCGCGGCGCGGCGCCGCCGAAGTGCAGCGCGTGCGACTCCTCCTCGGCTTCCGGCGCGCTCATCGCCGCCGTGGCGAGGAGGGCGCGTGCCCGGTCGAGCGTCACCGCCGTCTCGGGCGTCCCTTCCTGCTGCAGCACGGCGAGCGCCAGATCGAGCGCCCGCGCTTCACGGCGCGTCAGCCCCATCGGCCGACGGAAGTGGCTCGGACGCTCAAGCCGCACCGTCGCCCCATCGAGCACGAGCGTGAAGGGCTCGATGAAGCCGGCGGGCTCGGGGTGGTCGCGCGTCAGCAGCGTGCGCAGGTCGCGCAGGAGCGTCGTCGCATCCGCGCCGATGATCGCCGTGAGCTCGGCGATGGGATGCGCCACATCCTCCTCCAGCTTGGGAATCAGCAGGAGGAGACGCCGCAACTGCTCCGTCGCGGTGGTCGCGTAGGGCACAGTCACGCCGGATCCTCCGCATAGCAGGCACGCGTGGCCTCGACGAGCGTGACGAACGCCGCGCGGACCGCCGGGGGTGCGTCCACCGTCGCATCGCCGGCGAGTCCGAGGATCCACCGCAGGAACGGCTCACGACGTCGCACCCGATAGCGCCGGAGCGCGGGATCCGCCGGGTCCGCCTCGCCGAGCTGGGCGGCCGCATCTGCCTGCCCGCTGCGACGTCGGAACCGGACCGTGACGGTCTCCGCCTCGGCGTCCCCGAGGTCCCAGCTCTCGCGGGACCGCGTATGCTCCCAGAGCGAGAACCCCGCCGGGAGCTCGAAGTCTGGCGAGCCCGGCGCCCGGGCGTTGACCACCACCTCGCGGATGCGCCGGATGCGGAACTGCCGGAGCGCATCCGCATCGTGGTCGCGACCAAGGAGGTACCAGCGCCCGTTCGTGAACGACAGGCCGTACGGGTCCACCACGCGCGCGGTGACGGTATCGGTTCGCATCGCGTGATACCGGAAGCGCACCGACTTCCGCGCGAGGACGGCGGCCCCGAGCTCGTCGAAGAGGGCGCCGTCGAGCTGCGCCTCACCCTGCACGACCTCCGGTGCCGCGGCCTCGGCGTCGATCGGGAGGTCGTGCGCGAGCCGACGGAGGCCCATCCGGGCCTCATGCGCGAGCGGGGCGTTGCCGAGCTGTTCGAGCCGGGCGACACCCTGCACCATCGCAATCACCTGGTCGGGGGTGAAGGCGACCCGTCGCAGCGACCGGTATCCTTCGGGCTCCACCGTGGCCGCGGGGCGGACTCCGCCCACGGAGAGATACGGCAGGTAGAACCGCGCCGCGGTCACGCGATACCGGCTCCCCGATCCATCCTCCTCCGGGCGCGCCTCGATCGGGACCCCCACCGCACGCAGCTCGTCCTTGTCCCGCTCGAACATGCGTGCGATGCTCGCATCCGTCCCCTCCGCGGCGTAATAGCCGGGAACCTCACGCCGGAGTTGCTGGAACGTCACGCCGGCTCGCTGGTGTCGCAGCAGCGCGGCGAGCAGATCCGCCAGGCGCTGCACCTTCGGCTGGGTCGTCATACGCGGAGTCTACCGCGATGCCCTGACAGCGGACCGTTGGGTCGCCTGCACCCCGGGCCGACCGCTCACGCGCCGCGGCTCACGCGCGCTGACCCACGACGCGATGCAGGACCGTCCCCAGCCCCAGCGTCCCGACCGCGGAGAGCAGTACCCCGGGGCGCTGGCTGACGGTGAACCCGATCATCCAGAGGCTGATCGCGGTGAATCCGAGCGGGACCAGAGGATAGAGCGGTACACGGAACGGTCGCGGGAGCTCCGGCGCGATCCGGCGCAGCCGCACCACGCCGAGCACGGCGAGGAGGTTCATCAGGTTGAGCACCACGCCCGCGTAGGCGACGACCTCCTCGAACGTCGAGGTGGCAATCAGGAAGAGCGCGATGCCGACCTGCACGGCGAGCGCGCGCCGTGGAACGCCGTCCGCCGATCGCACCCCCACCCAGGCCAGTCGACGCGTCCCCGCCGCGACCGCCTGCGTCACGCGAGAGCCCGCGAGCAGGAACCCTGAGACCGTCGCGACCAGCACCGCGGCGATCATCCCGCTCATCACACGGCCGCCCGCGGGCCCGAGGATGCGCGTCGCCGAGAGCGCGGCGACCTCCACGGTGCCGGCGAGCGCGGCGATCGGCGTGGTCCGCAGGAAGACGAGGTGCAGGAGGAGGTAGAGCGCACCGACGAGGAGCACCGCGCCGACCACCGCGCGCGGGATCACGCGCTGCGCCTCCCGGATCTCGCCGGCCACGTAGCCGACGGCGTTCCAGCCGTGGTAGGCGTAGACCACGTAGATGAGCGAGACCGCAAACGGGGCCGCGGCGATCTCCCGCCACGCCGCCGGCGTCGGCGCGAAGGCAATCGGCTCGACCGGCCCGATGGTCAGGCCGACGGCGACGAAGACGAGGATGACGCCGATCGTCACCGTCGAGGTCGCGACCTGGAAGAGTCGGGCCCCGTGCACGTGCACCCAATGGACCGTCGCGATGACCGCGACCACGCCGAGCGTCGCTACGAGGGGGGGGACCGCGACCACCGCCGCCGCATAGCGACCGAACGCCATCGCCGCGATCGCAATCGGCGCCGCGAACCCCGCGGTGATGGAGACGAACCCGCCGGTGAAGCCGAGCGCGGGCGACCACGCCCGCGCGAGGTACACGTACTCGCCTCCCGATCGCGGGAGCATCGCCCCGAGCTCGGCGTAGCAGAGCGCCCCCATCAGCGAGAGGAGCCCGCCGACGAACCAGAGCGCGAGTAGCGCAAAGCCGGACTGCGTCCCGACCACCTGGAACCCGAGGGAGGTGAACACGCCCGTGCCGATCATGTTGCCGACGATCAGCGCGACGACGCTGCTGAAGCCGAAGACGGCGGGGGTGTCGGGACGCGGCGGGGTCGGCATGCTCCCCGATAAGATGCGGCCCCGATTGCACGCCGCCCAGCGCGAATCAGGCGCCAGCGGGCCCGGTCGCCTCGCTGGTCTCGGGCGCCTCGGCGAGCCGCGCGAGGCCACGCACCAACGCCTCGAGATGCGCCGGCCCCGTCCGCGGGTTCATCACCGTCACGCGCAGCACCCGGCGCCCGCCGAGCAGCGTGGTCGTGATCCACCCCTGTCCGCTCCGGTTGAAGGCCTCGCGGATCCGCAGATTGTGCGCGTCGCTCCCGTGAAGGCGGAAGCAGAGGATGTTCGACTCGGGGGCGTGCAGCACCTCGAATCGGGAGGGCTCCGCCGCGAGACGGTCGTGGAGTGCCTGCGCCAGCCCGCAGAGGTGATCGTAGAGGCCCCCGATTCCGTCCGCCCCGAGTCGCTGCAGGGTGACCCAGAGCTTCACGACGTCGGCGCGGCGCGAACACTGGAAGCTGCGCGTCCCAAGGTCGGGGCTCTCCTCGCCGGCCCCACCGTGGAAGAGGTAGGGCGCCTGCTGCGCGAAGGCCGCAGTGAGGTCGCGCGCGTCACGGACGAGGACCATCCCCGCGGAGAGGGGGAGGAGCATCATCTTGTGCGGGTCCCACGCCACGGAGCGCGCGAGGTGGATCCCGCGGACCCGCGACCGATGCGTCTCGGAGAGGAGCGCGCTCGCGCCGTGCGCGCCGTCCACGTGCAGCCAGAGTCCGCGCGCGGCACAGAGTGTCCCGATCGCCTCGAGGTCGTCGAACGCTCCGGTCGCCGTCTGGCCGGCGGTGGCGACCACCGCGAGCACAGGGCGGCCGGAGGCAGCGAGGTCATCGAGCATCGTTTCCAGCGCCGAGGGGTCCATCCGGAATCCGTCGGAGGGAACCTTGAGGCAGTGCGCCGTGCCGAGCCCCATCGCGCCGACCGCGCGCTGCACGGCGTAGTGCGCGTGCGTGCCACAGAGCACCACCGGCGCGGGACCGTGGCCCCAGCCGCGCTCCCAGGCATCGGGCTTCCACGCCGCGCGCGCGGCGAGGAGGGCCGTGAAGGTCGCCTCGGTTCCACCCGAGGTCATCGTCCCCGCCGCCGCCGGGCCCCAGCCGATCAGCTGCGTCATCCAGCCGATGACCCGCTCCTCGAGCGGCGTCGTGGTCGGGGACATCTCCCAGACGGCCATCGAGTTGTTGAGCGCGGCGATGACGACCTCACTCCAGACCGCGGCCGCGATGGGCGCGGAGACCTGATGGCCGAGGTACATCGGATGCGTGAGGTGATTCGCGTCGGCGACGACCTCGCGCGCGAGACGCGCCGCGACCTCCGCGAGTGGTCGCATCCCGGTCGGCAACGGCTCATCGAAGCGGGCCGCGATCGTGGCGCGGTCCGCTGTGGTGGAGACCGATCTATCGCCCGACCGGGTTGTCGCGTAGTGATCGGCCGCCATCCGGAGGAACGGGCCGGCGGCGTCGAGGGTCGCATCCGCCTCGAGGGCGGCGAGCAGCACGGCGGGGGTCGGCGGAGCCATCGCGGACGCGGTGCGGCTACGAGGCGTGGCTACGCTGCGCGCGCGGCGAGCGCCTGCACCGACGCGGGATCCCCCATCACGATCAGCTGCATCCCACCGTCGAGCCGCGTCTCGGCGGCGGGATTGAACACATAGCCGCCCGCCGCGCTCTGCACCGCGAGGAGGAGGAGCCCCGTCCCGTATTCATGCAGCGCGAGCGATCCCACCGTCGCCCCGTCGAGCGCGCCCCCCGCCGTGACGCTGACTTCCTCGATGCGGAGGTTCCGGTTCGTGTCGCGGAGCATCGTGTCGAGGAACCCCACCACCGTGGGGCGCACCATCTCGCTGACGAGCCGCATCCCGCCGATCTGCGCCGGCGCGACCACACCGTCGGCGCCGGCCTGCTTGAGTCTGGCCGTCGCCTTCTCGGTCGTCGCGCGCGCCGTCACCCGAATCGCGGCGTTGAGCTGCTTCGCGAGCACCGTCGTCACGAGCGCCGTCTTGTCGTCATCGGTACAAATCACGATCCCCGCGGCGCGCATCACACCGGCACGCAGGAGCGTCTCGTCGTCGGAACAGTCCCCGAGGAGGTAGGGCACCTCGGCGAGCACCGGGTCGAGGGCCGCGAGCTGCGCCTCGCTCGATTCGATCGCCACGCAGGGACGCGCCGTCCGCACCAGCTCGCGGAGCACGGTCGAGCCCGTCTGCCCCGCCCCGCATACGATGATGTGGCCCTGCATCGCCTCGATGGCCTTCCGCATCCGCCGCCTCCGGAATCCCTGCGTGATGTCCCCCTCGACCACGAACGCCGTCAGCATCGAGAGGGTGTAGACCGCCGCCGTCGCGCCCACGACGAGGATCGCCATCGTGAAGAACTGCGAGGCGACGGTGTCGGTAGGGACGACCTCCTTGGTGCCGGTCGTCGTGAGCATGATGACCGACATGTAGAGCGCGTCGACCCAGCCGTACGCGTCCCCCCCGATGATCCGGTACCCGACCACGGCGACGCCAAAGATCGTCGCGAGCGCGAGGAGCGCCCCGAAAATCCGGCGCTGGATCCGTTCGAGGTTGGGGTCGTCGGCGAGCATAGGGGGGATACTACACTGCGCCAGGCCGGAGCGGGGAGGCGCCCGTGTCGAGGTGCCGGTGCCGCGAGTGTAGATTACTCGGAGTCCCGTCGCCGACCTCGCCCGGCGCCCTCCAGTTGCCCGCCTTCAGGTCCCTGCAATGGCCCAGACCGAACTCGACTGCCGCGGCATAAACTGCCCGATGCCAATCGTCCGAGTCTCCCGCGCCGTGAAGGACATCGCCATCGGTGACACCCTCGCGGTGACCGCGGACGACCCATCCTTCCAAGCGGACATTCAGGCGTGGATTCGGATGAGCGGCCACCTGTTGCAGGGCCTCACCGCCGACGGTCCCACTAGCACGGCCGTCATCGAGCGCCGCAAGTGACCCCGCCCGCCCTGACCCCGGAGCTCGAAGCCGCCATCACGCGGCTGGTCGACGCACGGGTCGACGCGCGGCTCCAGCACGTCGACGCCCCGGAGAGCAACCGCGCTTCGCTCCTCGTCTTCTCGGGTGACATGGACCGGCTCTTTGCCGCCTTCACCGTCGCACTGGCCTCCGCAGCGAGTGGACTGGAGGTCTCGATGTACTTCACCTTCTGGGGACTCACCGCCCTGCGGAAGCAAAAGACCTTCGCGGGAAAGTCGCTCGGAGAGAAGATGGTCGCGATGCTTCTCCCCTCCGGCCCAGGCTCGACGGGAACCAGCAAGCTGCACCTCGGCGGTATCGGCCCCCGGTTCTTCAAGCACTTGATGAAGCGGCGGAAGGTGGAATCGCTCCCGAGTATGATCGCGATTGCCCAGGAGATGGGGGTGAAGATGATTGCCTGTGAGATGTCGATGCACGTGATGGGAATCACGCGTGAGGAACTCATCGATGGGCTCACATACGGCGGGGCCGCCACCTACGTCGCCGACGCCGCTGGCGCGAAGGTCACCCTGTTCGTCTGACGGCGCAGCGGACGGAGGCCCGGGCTGCCCCCACGGGACCGGCACTATCCGGACGCGCCGCGGCATCAGGCGCCAGCAGCGGCCCGGTCGGGCTTGGAGGTCTCGCCGCCTCCGACATCGACATCAGGATCAAAGGGACGAGAACGGTGCGCTTCCGCCCGCCTGCTTCCTCCTGCAGACTCTCTGCGGACTCCGGTCCAGCGCGAGACCCGGCTCACCGTCGTGAACCGCCTCGTCCGGGGCGGCAGCTCCGCCGTCGAACTCGCCTTCCTCGACGCCATCACCGACGCCCTTCCACCCACCACGTGATGCGATTCCTGCCTGCCTGTCTCCTCGCTGCGCTCCCCCTCGCCGCGCAATCCGCTCGCATCGCCCCCCCCATCACCGCCCTCACCGCCGACCGCGTCATCGTGGGGGACGGCACCCAGATTGCCAACGCGGTCGTCCTGGTGCAGGGAGAGCGGATCACCGCGGTCGGCCCCGCCGCCCAGGTGCGGATCCCGGCGGGCGCACGGATCATCGACCTCGCCGGCCAGACCCTCCTGCCAGGCTTCATCGACGCGCACACGCACCTGACGTCGATCGACAACGACGGCGGCGACCTGGCCGCGCTGCGTGAGACCCCCGCGCACGGCGCCATCTACGCGACCGTCAACGCACGGAAGACCCTCGAGGCGGGCTTCACCACCGTCCGTGAGGCGGGCTCCCTCGGCTACGTCGACGTCGCCGTGCGCGACGCGATCACCCGCGGCCTCATCCCGGGGCCCCGCATCCACGCCTCCGGGCCCGCCCTGGGCACCACGGGGGGCCACGCCGACGTCAACGGCTGGAGCCCCTTCCTCGACCTCCCGGGGACCGGCGCCATCGTCGACGGAGCCGATGCCGTGCGCCGACAGGTTCGCCTCAACGTCAAGTACGGCGCCGACCAGATCAAGATCGTCGCTACCGGTGGCATTCTCTCCGTCGGCGACGCCGTCGGCGCGCCCCAGATGACGGAGGAAGAACTCCGCGCCGCGGTCACCGAGACCGCCCGCCTCGGCCGCAGGGTGATGGCCCACGCCCACGCCGGCGACGGCCTCCTCGCCGCTGTACGCGCCGGCGTCGCGAGCATCGACCACGGCTCCCTTGTCAGTGACACCGCCATCACCGAGATGAAGGCGCGCGGGACCTACCTCGTCCCGACCCTGATCATCCTCGAGGAGATCGTGCGCGACGGTGCCGCGAAGGGCGTGCCGCCCTACGCCGTGCAGAAGGCGACCGCGATCGCCGCCGAACGTCGCGTGCGTCTCCGCGCCGCCTACCGCGCCGGCGTCCGCTTTGCACTGGGGACCGACGCCACGAGCGACATCCACGGCCGCAACGGCGAGGAGTTCAAGTACATGGTCGACATCCTCGGCGCCACACCGATGGAGGCGATCACCATCGGCACCCTCAACGGGGCGCGCCTCCTCGGCGTCGAGGCTGAGCTCGGGACCGTCACGACGGGCAAACTCGCCGACCGCGTCGCCGTCGCGGGGAACCCGCTCGAGGATGTCACCCGGTTGCAGAGCCCGACGTTGGTGATGAAGGGTGGGAACGTCGTCGTGGGCGGCACACGATGAGCCGCGTCGAGACGGTGCACCTGGGCCAGGCGCGGCCCGTCGCCAGATGCCGCGACGGAGCCCGGCGCTGGCGTGCCGTCCTCGCCCTCGTGCTCGCCCTGCCATCGACGCCACTCATCGCCCAGCACGACCCGCGCCTCCTCCCCGCCCCGCGTGAGCTCGTCCGCCTCGAGGCGCCGCGCCGTTTCGAGGCGGCCATCACCTTCCCGACGCTCCGTTCCGAGGCCGACCGCAGCGCGGCCCGGGAGTTCGTCGAGACGATGCGCGAACGCGGCATCCGCGCGGAGCTGGGCGCGCCGGCACGCGGGTGGCCGGTCGCGCTCCACCGCGAGGGGAGCGCGGAGGCCCGTGAGGTGCTCCGCCGCCTTGGCGTCCCCTTCGACTCCACCATGCGTGCGGAGGGATACGTCCTCGCCGTCGGCGCCGATGGCGCGGTCATCATCGCCGCGAGCGACGCCGGCACCTTCTACGCACTGCAGACCCTCAAGCAGCTCTTCGTCGGCAGTGGCCCGGGCACGACCGTGACCCCCGCCCTCATCCGCGACTGGCCCGCGATGCGGTGGCGTGGAGTGCAGGACGACCTCTCGCGCGGCCCCGTCCCGACCCTCGACTACCAGAAGCGTCAGGTGCGCCGGCTCGCACAGCTGAAGGTCAATGCGCTGATGCTCTACTTCGAGCACACGCTCGAGTTCGCCGCCTTCCCGACCATCGCGCCGCCCGGTGGCGCGATGTCCCGCGCCGACGTGCGCGAGCTGGTGGAGTACGCGCGCCGCTTCCACGTCACCGTCATCCCGCACCAGCAGGTGTTCGGCCACCTGCACCACGTCCTCAAGCAGGAGCTCTTTGCGCCGCTCGCCGAGACGGCGCACGGGCACGTCCTCGCCCCAGGCCAGCCTGGGTCGATCGACTTCGTCCGCCGCGCCTTCGCGGAGATCGATTCCCTCTTCCCGAGCCCGTTCCGCCACCTCGGCGCGGACGAGACCTTCGAGCTCGGCAAGGGGCAGACCAAGCCGGCCGTCGATTCGCTGGGGATCGGACCGGTGTACGTCGACTACCTCACTCGGATCGCCGCGGCGGTGCGCACCCCAGGAAAGCGGGACCTCTTCTGGGGCGATATCGCGATGAATCATCCCGCGCTCGTGTCGCAGCTCCCGAAGGACCTCATTGCCGTCGCCTGGTCGTACGAGACGCGTCGGAACTTCGAGCGCTTCCTCAAGCCCTATCGCGACGCGGGGATGGAGACCTGGATCGCGCCCGGCGTGAACAGCTGGAACCGCGTCTGGCCGAACCACGCGGTCGCGCTCCCGAACATCCAGGGCTTCGCGCGTGAGGGCCAGATGTATGGCGCCACCGGGATGCTCAACACCGTCTGGGATGACAACGGCGACGCGATCTTCGAGCAGACCTGGTACGCCCTCGCCTTCGGCGCCGCCGCGGCGTGGCAGTCGGGGGAGAGTGATATCGCCGCCTTCCAGCGGGCCTTCGGGTACCAGTTCCACGGAGACACCACCGGCCTCATCGACGCCGCGCAGCGCCATCTGACGGCCGCGCACTCCGCGCTGCAGGAGACGCGCGCGGGCGACGCGTCGAGCTACCTCTTCTTCGTCGACCCCTTCTCCCCCGAGGGGGTCGTCGACCTCCAGCGGCTCCGCCCCGCGCTGTCCACCGTGCGCATCCACGCCGAATCGGCGCTGGTGAAGGTGGCGCAGGCCCGGCGCGCGCAGCCACGGCTGCGGGAGACCGGGGCGCTCGACGCGCTGGAACTCGGCGCCCGGCGCATCGACTGGCTCGCCGCAAAGTTCCAGACCGCCGACGAGATCGTCGCCGCCTATGCGAAGGCCACGGACCCGGCGAAGACGAACGTCTCCTGGGTGGACCTCGCCGAACTCTCCGGAATCAACGGCCGGTTGCAGGATATGCGCGACGGCTACGTGCTCACGCGGGAACTCTTCGAACGGGCCTGGCTGGCGGAGGCGCGGCCCTACTGGCTCCTGAACACCCTCGCGCGGTATGACGCCGAGATCCTCACCTGGACCCGTCGGATCATGGTGATGGACCAGGCCAGGCGGCGGTTCACCCGGGAACGGGTCCTCCCGACCCCGGAGGAGCTGGAGATCCCACGGAGCCTCCTCCCGCAGCGATCCTCGGCACCGATGCGGCCCCCGGCGGCCCGCGCAGCCCCGGCCACCCCGGCCACCCCGGTCGCCCCGGCCACCCCGGTCGCCCCGGCCGCCCCGGCTGCCCCGGCTGCCCCGGCACGACCGGCGGCCTCCCCCAGCGCACCGGCGGCCGCTCCGCCCGGGGCCGGAACGACCCCAACGCCCCCCGTGCGCCGCCCGTAGATTTTCGTTTCCGTAGGTTCTCACCCCCACCCGAGTACGTCACATGCGATTCACCCGGCTCCTCTCAGCCTGGGTCGGCGGCACGGCACTCGCCGTGTCGGCGGCGCAGGCGCAGACGATCGATCAGGCGATGATCGACGCGCTGCGATGGCGCAACATCGGCCCGGCCAACATGCAAGGCCGCGTCGCCGACGTCGAAGGCATCCCGCACCCCTCCAAGACCTTCTTCGTCGCCGCGGCGGCGGGCGGCGTCTGGAAGACGACGAACAATGGCGTGACCTTCCGCCCCGTCTTCGATGACTACCCGGTGGCCTCCCTCGGCGACCTCGCCATCGCCCCGAGCGACACGAACATCATCTACCTCGGCACCGGCGAGCCGAACTCGCGCAACTCGATCTCCCCGGGCGGCGGCGTCTACAAGTCGACCGACGGTGGCCTCACCTGGAAGTACATCGGCCTCGACAGCACCGAGCATATCGGTCGTATCGTCGTGCACCCGCGTGACCCGAACACCGCGTGGGTCGCGGCCCTCGGGCCGGCGTGGCGCGCCGGCGGCACCGGCGGGCTCTACAAGACAACCGACGGCGGCGCGACCTGGACCAAGGTCCTGAAGCCGGCGAACGCCGAGACCGGTGTCGTCGACGTCGCGATGCACCCGACGAACCCGAACGTGCTGATGGCCTCGACCTACCAGCGTCAGCGTGGCCCGTACTTCCTGAAGTCGGGCGGCCCGGGCTCGAAGCTGTGGAAGTCGGTCGATGGCGGCACGACCTGGACCGAGGTCACCGGCGGTGGCTTCCCCGAGACGGAGAAGGGGCGCATCAACCTCGCCTTCGCGCCGTCCAACGGCGACGTCATCTACGCGATGGTCGAGGCCGACTCCGTGCGCGGCAAGAAGCCGCAGGAGCTGCTGAGCGGTCTCTATCGCTCCGCGGACGGCGGCCGCACGTGGGAGCGGACGTCCAAGGACAACGTCCGGCCGTTCTACTACTCGCAGGTTCGCGTCCATCCGACCAACCCCAACCGCGTCTGGTTCTCCTCGACGCCGGTGAAGGTCTCGGATGAGGGCGGCCGGAACGCCCGGAACGCGACGGTCGGCATCCACGTCGACCACCACGCGATGTGGATCGATCCGATCGATCCGCAGCGGCACATCATCGGCAACGACGGCGGCATCGCGATCTCGAACGACAACGGCGGGAACTACATCTTCCCGAACACCTTCGCGATCGGGCAGCCGTACAACGTCTCGTTCGACATGGCCGTGCCGTACAACATCTGCGGCGGGCTGCAGGACAACGGCTCGTGGTGCGGCCCCAGCCGGCGGCGTCAGGGCCCGATCACGAACAGCATGTGGTACACCTACAACGGCGGCGACGGCTTCGTCACCGCGCAGGACCCGACGAACCCCGACATCATCTACGGCGAGTCGCAGGGCGGCAACATCGGGCGCTACCAGGTCTCCACCGGCCAGCGCACCGCGCTCCAGAAGCCGAACTACCGCGCGCAGTACATGGCGTGGGAGGACAGCATCATGGTCGTCCGCGGCGACACGACCGTCCCGGCGACCTCCGCGCAGACGCGGCTCATCGCCGAGCTCCGCGCGAAGCAGAAGGCGGACTCGGTCGCGCTGCAGATCCGCTGGAACTGGAATACGCCGTTCTTCATCTCCGCTCACAGCAACCAGACGCTCTACTTCGGCGCGAACCGCGTCCTGAAGAGCACCAAGCGCGGCGATGAGATGTACCCGATCTCGCCGGATCTCTCGTACGCCGACACCACGAAGATCCGCATCTCGACGCGCACCACTGGCGGCATCACCACCGACGCCACCGGCGCCGAGACCTATGGCACGATCGTCTCGCTGAACGAGTCCACGCTCCGCCCCGGGTATCTCTACGCGGGCACGGATGACGGGCGCGTCTGGATGACGATGAACGACGGGGGCAGCTGGACCGAGGTCACCGCGAACATCAAGGGTGTCCCGGCCAACACCTACGTCTCGCGCATCGAGCCGTCGCACTTCGACGTGAATACGTTCTACGTCAGCTACGACAACCACCGCCGCGGCGACTTCACGCCGTACGTCTTCGTGACCAACGACGGCGGCAAGACCTTCCGCTCGATCGCAGGCGGCCTGCCGCAGGGCGGGCCGGGGCGGCCGAACTTCGTGCACGTGATCCGCGAAGACCTGCAGAACCGCGACCTCCTCTTCGTGGGCACCGACGTCGGCGCCTACGTCTCGGGCGACCGCGGCGTGACGTGGCAGAAGTTTATGACCGGGTTGCCGACGGTCCCGGTGCACGACCTGCAGATCCACCCGCGCGAGAGCGAGCTCATCGCCGCGACGCACGGGCGCGTCTTCTGGATTGTCGACATCCTCCCGCTGCAGCAGATGGCGCGCGGCACCACGACGGCGCAGCTCTTCGCGCCGCGCACCGCGTTCCAGTGGGGCGAGCCGGCGTACAACGGCGAGTCGACCGGGAACCAGATCTTCCAGGCGCAGAGCCCGGCCTACGGCGCGGACCTCTGGTATCGCGTGACGCAGGCCGGCGGTCCGGCCCGGATGGTCATCCAGAACGCGGCGGGTGACACCGTGCAGACCCTGACCGGCCCCGGTACGGCGGGCGTCCACCGCGTGACCTGGAACTTCCAGGGCCGCGCCGCCCCGCGTCCGGCGCTCACCGGCGCCGCGCTGCGTGATTCGATCAACCAGGCGCGTCGTCAGGCCCGGGTGTTCGATTCCATCGCGGCGGCGGACTCGACGATGAAGCCGACCGTCGAGATGATGCGCCGTGCGATGGCCGGCGGGCCCGCCGGGATGCAGAACATGGCCCGCCAGCTGATGGGCGGCGGCGCGGGTGGCGGCCCCGGTGGCGTCGGCGGTGCCGGTCCGCAGCGCTGGAACGAGCGCCCCGCGGAGCAGGCCGTGCCGGCCGGCGGCCAGGGCGGCGGTGGTGGCCGCGGCGGGATGAACCCGGCGGCGCTCGCGCAGGCCACGGGCATCGATCAGGACAAGGCCTTCGCCGTGATCCAGGCCCTCGGCATCATGGGTGGCGGTGGCGGCGGCGGTGGAGCATTCGGCGGCGCGGTCCCGACCGCCACCACCGGCGACTACCTCGTCACGCTCCGTGTGGGCGAGCAGACCCTCAAGCAGACGCTCCGCATCGAGCGGCGCGCCGGCGGTGAGGGGAGCGGGCTCCCCTTCGAGGTCGAGCAGTTCATCAAGGCCTACGAGGCGTGGCTCGAGCAGCAGCCCTGAGCTGAGACGTCAGCGAGCAACGAGGGGGGGGGGGGGGGGGG
>JBMTAR010000037.1:0-14810 GCA_049428925.1 Gemmatimonadaceae bacterium | reverse complement strand
CCCCCCCCCGCGTCGCATCTGTGTGGTCTATCGCGTTTTCGTGGCTGACCGCGTTCAGCGGCCGATGGCGAGCTCGTCCCAGAGCTGGGCGATCGCGCGCATCCCGAGCCGGAAGTTCGCCTGGCTGATCCACTCGTCGGGCGCGTGCGCGTTCTCCCCGGGGAGTCCGAAGCCCACGAGGAGCACCGGCGCCCCAAGCAGCGTCGCGAAGTCGTTCACGACGGGAATCGACCCCCCCTCACCGGTGATGACTGGGTCGCGGCCGAAGGCGTCGCGGAGCGCCCGCGCCGCCGCATCGTAGAGCGGCCCAGCGAGGTCGGCCCGCCACGGCCGGCCACCGTGCAGGGCCTGCACCGTCACGCGCACCCCGGGCGGCGCCACGCGCGCCACGTGCTCGCGCACGAGCCGTGCGATCTCCTCGGGGTCCTGGTTCGGCACGAGCCGGCAACTGACCTTCGCCATCGCCGTGCTTGGGAGCACGGTCTTCGCCCCTTCACCGGTGTAGCCGGACAGGAGCCCGTTCACCTCACAGGTGGGACGGTGCCAGAGCTTCTCTAGCGTGGAGTAACCGGCCTCGCCCCCGAGCGCCGCGACGTCGAGGTGCCGCATGAAGTCGGCGTCCGCGTGCGGGAGTGCGGCCAACCCGGCGCGCACCGCGTCGGGGAAGGGCTGCACCCGGTCGTAGAACCCGGGGATCGCGACACGCCCCTCGGTATCGTGGAAGCTCGCGAGGATCCGCGCGAGCGCCATCGCAGGATTCACGACGGCGCCGCCGTACATCCCCGAGTGCAGATCGGAGTTGGGACCGGTGACGTCGATCTGCAGATACGCGAGCCCGCGAAGCGACGAGAGGATGCTCGGGATGCCGGGGGCGAACATCGTGGAATCGGAGATCACGACGCCATCGCAGGCGAGGCGGCCGCGGTGCGCCGCGACGAAGGGCGCGAGATGCTCGCTCCCGACCTCCTCCTCCCCCTCGGCCAGCACGATGATGTTCACTGGGAGAGTGCCGCGCGTGGCGAGGTGCGCCTCGAGCGCGGCGACGTGCAGCCAGAGCTGGCCTTTGTCGTCGACGCTGCCGCGCGCGTAGATGTTGCCGTCGCGGATCGTGGGCTCGAACGCGGGCGAGGTCCAGAGCTCGAGCGGCTCCGGCGGCTGCACGTCGTAATGCCCGTAGACGAGGATCGTCGGCGCGCCCGGCGGCGCCTTCCGCCACTCCGCGAGCACCACCGGATGTCCCGCGGTCGGATGCGTCTCGACCGTGAACCCGATGCGCGCGAGATGTCCGTGCAGCCAGGCGGCGGCGGCCGCGACATCGCCCGCGTGCTCCGAGCGCGCGCTCACACTCGGGATGCGCAGGAAGGCGAAGAGGTCGTCGTGCAGGCGCTGGTCGTGGGCGTCGAACCAGGCGGCGAGCGTGGGATCGAGGGTCATGGGCGAGAGGGCCAGGTGCCGGTCCAACCGGTGAGGGTCCAGAGCTGACGCCGCGCGACGGTCCGACCGTCACGCGTGAGGGCGACCGTGTCGCCCGGGGTGATGCGCGGAAAGACCGCCGAGAGCGCCGCGATGGCCGGCGGCGTGCCACCGCCTCGCGGGAGCTCGAGCACGAGGAGCATCGCCCCGCCGACCGTCAGGCGGTCCGGCGCGGCGGTCCAGAGGTCGTACTGGTTGGGACGCCCACCGAGGTTGAGCGATGGAACCTGCGGATGCCCCAGCAGGTGGAAGGCGAGCATCGCGGCATCCTGATAGCGATTCGCCGCGACGAGGGGCGCGGTGGACGGCCCGACCATATCCGATGGCGTCGCGGCTGCGAGCGACGCCTGCCGCTGCGCGACCGCCGTGGCGAGGTCGGTCCACCCGTGCGCCTGGTTCACGGGGTCGCGGGAGCCGGGCAGCGCGACGAGGGGCCGCACGACGTGCGCGAGGAGGAGCGCGCTGAGTGCGGCGGCGAGTCGGAGCGCACGACGCTCCCACGCACTGCGCTCGCCGGGCCGCGCGGCGGCGAGCAACACGACCGCGGGCACCCACGCAATGGCGGGCCAGTTGGCCTCGACGTTCTTGCGCGTGGCGCTGAACACGAAGAAGGCGAGGCAGAACAGCGCCACGCCGGCGAGGGCACGTCGCCGCGGCTCCTCGCGGACCGCACGGACCAGCGCCCCGAGGAGGAGGCCGAAGAGGATGGGCGTGACGAGGAGCGCCTGCCCGCCGACGAGGTTGAGCTCGCGCTGCACGAGGGATTCCTTTGCTCCGCTACCGAGCCCGTGGCCGAGCTGGAACCGGAACGCGATCCAGTCGTGCGACGCGTTCCAGAGGAGGACGGGGACCATCACGAGCGACGCCACGACGACGGCGAGCCAAGGCCCGGGCTCGCGCAGTCGTGGGCGGAGTGCCGGAACGACGAGGATCGTCAGCGACAGGCCGACCGGCACGAGGACCGCCGTGAACTTCGAGGCCATCGCGACACCAATCGCGAGCCCGGCGCCGATCCACCACCGCGTCGCCGTGGCGCTGCGCGCGGGATGCGACAGCGCGTGGGTGACGCAACAGAGCGTCCACGCGATCCCGAAGAGGAGCGGCGCATCGGGCGTCGCGAGGATCATTCCGACGGCGGCCACCGGCATCACGGCGAAGGCGAGAAGGGCGAACCGTGCCGCCCGCGGCCCGGCGAGCACGTCGGCGGTCCACGCGATTGCCGCCGTCGCGAGGGTCCCGGCCACGTTCGGCAGGAGTCGCACGCCGAGCGGCGTATCGCCAAAGAGCGCGGTCCCGCCGGCGATGAGCCAGGCAATCACCGGCGGATGATCGAAGTAGCCGCCCGCGAGCTGGCGCGACCAGGTCCAGTAGTACGCCTCATCCGGGACGAGCGGCACGGCAGCGGCAAAGGCGAGCCGCAGGAGGAGGATGCCGAGCAGCCACCCGACAAGGTGCGGCGGACGCTCCGACGGTTGGGATGCGATGGACGCCATGGTATCCTCAATCTACCGATGCCCAACCGTCTCGCGTCCGCCGCCAGCCCCTACCTCCAGCAGCACGCAGAGAATCCGGTCGACTGGTACGAATGGGGGCCCGACGCCCTCGCGCGGGCGGCCGCCGAGGACCGCCCCATCCTGCTGAGCATCGGCTATGCCGCCTGCCACTGGTGCCACGTGATGGCGCACGAGTCGTTCGAAGACGACGTGACGGCGCGGATGATGAACGACCTCTTCGTGAACGTGAAGGTCGACCGCGAGGAGCGACCCGACCTCGACGCGATCTACATGCAGGCGGTGCAGGCCATCACCGGGCACGGTGGCTGGCCGATGACGATGTTCCTGACGCCGGACGGCGTGCCGTTCTACGGGGGGACCTACTACCCACCCGAGGACCGGCACGGGATGCCGTCGTTCCGGCGGGTCCTCGTCTCGGTCGCCGAGGCGTGGCGCACGCGGCGCGACGAGGTGCTCGCCGGCGCGGCGTCGCTCAGGAAGATCTACGCCGCCGCCGAGGGGCCGACGGCCACCGGCGCGCCGCTCACCGCCGACGAGCTCACCGACACCGTCCGCGCGATGCGGAACTGGTACGACGCGGCGCAGGGTGGCTTCGGGCGCGCACCGAAGTTCCCACAGCCACAGCTCCTCGACGCGCTTCTGCGCCACTGGAGGCGCACCGGCGACGCCGAGGCGCTCGCGATGGTGCGCCACACCGTCCGGCGGATGCACGAGGGCGGGATCCACGACCAACTCGGGGGCGGCTTCCACCGCTACGCCGTCGACGCGGTCTGGCTCGTCCCGCACTTCGAGAAGATGCTCTACGACAATGCGCTCCTCGCACGACTCGGCGTGCATCTCTGGCAGGCCACCGGTGACGAGGAGCTGCGCACCATGGTCGAGCGCACGTTCGATTGGGTGCGACGCGAGATGACCGACCCGGCCGGCGGCTGGTACGCCTCCCTCGATGCGGACAGCGAGGGCCACGAGGGACGCTTCTACGTCTGGTCGCTCGCCGAGCTCGAGCGGCTGCTCGGCGATGACGCCGCCCTGGCGATCGCGCACTGGGGCGTGACCGCCGAGGGGAACTTCGAGGGGTCGAACATCCTCCACGTGGCGCGGCCGCTCGCCGAGGTGGCGGCAGGGCTTGGCATCGAAGCTGCAGACGCCACCGCACGACTCGAGCGGTGCCGATACGTGCTCTTCGACGCCCGCGCGCCGCGCGAGCGGCCAGGGCGCGACGAGAAAGTCCTCGCGGCGTGGAACGGATTGATGCTCCGGGCGATGGCCGAAGGCGCCTTCGCCTTCGCAGACGAGGCGCTCCGCGACGCGGCTCTCGCGAACGGACGATTCCTCCGCGAGCAGATGATGGTCGACGACCGGATCCACCGGAGCTGGCGTGACGGTCGCGCGATGATCCCCGGCTTCCTCGAGGACCACGCAGCGGTCGGTCTCGGCTTCCTCGCGCTCCACGAGCTCACGGGGGATGGAGCGTGGTTCGACGCGGCGCGTCAGCTCGCCGACGCCACCGTGGACTGGTTCTGGGACCACGAGGCGGGTGCGTTCTTCGACACGGCGCACGACGCCGAGCAGCTGGTCACACGGCCGCGTGACGTCACCGACAACGCGATGCCATCGGGCACGTCACTCGCCATCGAGCTACAACTCCTGATGGCCGAGCGCGCGGGAGACGCCGGCGCCCGGACACGCGCCACGCAGGCACTCGCGACGCTGCGTGAGCCGATGCGCCGTTCCCCGTTGGCGTTCGGGCATCTGCTGGGGGTCGCGGACCGCGCGGTGCATGGCCCGCCGCCGCCCCCCGTCTGCGGGCCGGACGGCTGCGCACCGTTCTAGTCGGCCGCCAGCGGACGTCGGCGGAACTGCGCCGGGTCGATTATGCGAGCGCGTGACGTCAGCGTGAGATGCTGGTGCGCGATGCTGGTGCGCGATGCCAGCCAGCGCTCATCGCGTCAGAGATCAGCGCAGGACTTGTTGATCTGTGCGCACGACTCGCAGATCAACTTGCACTTCCGCCACCGCAGCGCGGTCGAGCCGCAGTAATCGCAGGTCTCGCCGACGGCGGGACCGTCCCCCATCGACCCGAGGGCACCGACGGGGGTCGGGAACGACGAACGTCCCGCGTCGTCCCCGGCGGATCCAGCCGCGGCGCTCATCGGCCCACCCTCGGCGGCATCGGCACGGGATGCTCCGCGGTGTCCACGCGCACGAATGGTCGCGTCGTCTCCGCCTTGAACAGACGGAAGAGGTAGGCGAGCGAGGGCAGGAGGATCACCAGCCCGACGGCCGTCCCGATGGCGACGAGCCGCAGCGTCACCTCCGGGGCGGCCGCGCTGCCGATGGTGTGCACGCCCGGCACCAGCGCCGGATACTGCGCGTAGCCCCACCCCCAGACGATGCCGCTCACCTGCAGGATGGCCGCCCCCTGCGCGAGTCGATACCGCCGGCGCCAGAGCGCGGTGAGCGTCGTCACCGCGGCGATCGCAGTGAGCGTCTGGAACAGAAGCGTCAGCGGGCGCGTCGTCAGCGCGGCCGTGACCTCGGCGAGCGTCCCGCGGCCGAACCAGAGCCCCGCGAGCGCGAGGACGGCGACGACGACGGCGGCACGCAGCGCCATCGCGCGGAAATCCTCCTGCAGCTCCGGCTCGGTGATCTCCACCGCGAGGTAAACGGCGGCGAGAAAGGCGAAGACCGCGAGCCCGAGGAGACCGATGGTCACCGTGAACGGGGAGAGCCAGGGCGCCACATAGCGCGTCACGAAGTCCCCGTTCGCCGAGACCGCGAGCGCACCGGACGCGTTGGCCCCGACGCACATCCCGAGCAGCACCGGCGTCACCGTGCTCGAGACGGCGAAGATCCGTCCCCATTGCCGCTGCACCGGAGAGTCGGTCGAGTCGTACGCGCGGAACGTGAACGCGGAGCCGCGTAGCACGACGCCGACGAGCATCAGCGTGAGCGGGATGTGCAGCACCGTCGAGAGGTGCGCATAGACGGGCGGAAAGCAGCTGAAGAGGAGAACAACCACGAAGATGAGCCAGACGTGGTTCGCCTCCCAGATCGGCCCGATGCCATCAGCAATCGCCGCGCGCTGCCGCTCCGCCCGCGGCCCGCGCGCGAGGAGGTCCCAGACGCCGGCGCCGAAATCGGCGCCGCCGAGCACGACGTACGCGTTGAGCGCGACCATCACCAGCGTCGCGATGCCGACGGCGAGCGGGGAGGCCTGCGCCGCCGCGACCTCAGGCATGCGCGTGCCCCTTCACGATCTGCGTCCAGAGAAGCCAGCAGACCACGACGCCGAGGAAAAGATAAAGGAGCGTGAAGAGGGCGAAGGGAGCCGCGAGCCCCGGCACCGGCGTCACCGCGTCGGCGGTGCGCATCACCCCCTGAATGATCCACGGCTGTCGGCCGACCTCCGTCACCACCCACCCCGCCTCGACGGCAATGAACCCCGCGGGCATCAGCCAAGCGAGCACGGTGAGCAGCGGCCGGTTGGCGACGACGTCGCGACGGCGCACCCAGCAGAGCACGACCCAGAGCGACGCCACCGCCATCAGCGTCCCGAGTCCGACCATCACCTGAAACGCGAGATGCGTGATGAGTATGGGCGGCCACTCGTCGCGCGGCACGGCTTCGAGCCCCTGCACCTCGGCGTCCGGGTCTCCGAAGGCGAGCACGGAGAGCATCTTCGGGATCTCGATCGCGTAGCGGGTGACGCCCGCGGCCTCGTCCGGGATGCCCCCGATGCGCAAGGCGGCACCACGGGCCGTCTCGAAGTGTCCCTCCATCGCCGCGAGCTTCACCGGTTGATGCGTGGCGAGGAACTTCGCGGAGAGATCACCGCTCACCACCTGCAGGAGCGAGGCGGGGACCGCGACCCAGAGCGCGAGCCGAAGCGCGGCACGATGTACCTGGATGGTCGGATCACGTCGTAGCGCGACGGCACTGATCCCGGCGATGGCGATCCCCGTCGCCGCGAAGGCCGCGAGGGTCATGTGCAGCGCCTGCGGGAGCGCCGCGGGATTGAGCATCGCGGCGATCGGGTCGATGTCGACCGGTCGGCCGTCAACGAGCCGGAACCCCGTTGGCGCGTTCATCCACGCGTTGGCGAGCACGACGAACACGCCCGAGATCGTCCCGCTCACGGTGACGGCCACGCCCGACCACCAGTGCGCCCGCGGCGAGAGGCGGTTCCAGCCGTAGAGGTAGACGCCGAGGAAGATCGCCTCGGTGAAGAAGGCGAACCCCTCGAGCGAGAAGGGCATCCCGATGATGGCGCCCGCGTATTCCATGAAGCCGGGCCAGAGGAGCCCGAGCTCGAACGAGAGCACCGTGCCGCTGACCGCGCCGACCGCGAAGAGGATCGCCGTCCCCTTCGCCCAGCGCTTCGCGAGGTCGAGCCAGACCGTCTCGCCGGTACGCATCCATTCGCGCTCCGCGAGCACCATCAGGAGCGGCATCCCGATCCCCAGCACCGCGAAGATGATGTGGAAGGCGAGGGACATCGCCATCTGTCCGCGCGCGGCGAGGAGGTCGCTCATGCGGCCTCCGGCGCCGGCCAACCGGTAATCCCGGAGCCGAGGACAATCAATCGAGTGTGGAGCAGGGCGGGCATCGCCTAAATAAACCGCGCGCCACGCTCCACGGGTCCCTGAGTGGCCCGGCCGCCCGAGCTCCCGTACCTTCCGACACGTTTCCCCCCACGCCTCGGAGCCCCGTCGATGTTCCACGTGTATGCCCAGACCGCCGCGGAGCGGCTCGCCGCCGCCCAACAGGGCCTCGACCTCCCGCTCGCGGACCGCCTGATGGGCGTCGTCGGGGTCGCGACGATGATCGGCATCGCCTGGCTCCTCTCCTCCGATCGCAAGCGAATCAACTGGCGGCTTGTCGCGTCGGGAATCGGCCTGCAGGCCATCTTCGGCGTGATCGTGCTCAAGACGAGCGTCGGCCGTGCCGCCTTCGCCTACGTCGGCGATCTCATCACGCGGTTGATCGGCTTCCAGGAGCAGGGGGCCCGCTTCGTGTTTGGGAACCTCGTGCAGTCCGTGGTTCCCGTCTCTGGTGAGGGCGCAGCGCCGGGCCTGGTCGCCGAGACCGGCGCCTACTTCGCGTTCAATGTGCTACCGACGATCATCTTTTTCTCCGCACTGATGTCGGTGCTGTACTACCTGGGCATCATGCAGCTCATCGTTCGCGCGCTGGCCGGCGTGATGCAGAAGACTCTGCGCACGTCGGGGGCGGAGACGCTCTCGGCCTCAGGGAACATCTTTCTCGGGCAGACCGAGGCCCCGCTCCTCATCAAGCCCTTCGTCGCGCGGATGACCCGGTCCGAGCTCAACACCGTGATGGTGGGGGGGTTCGCGACGGTGGCGGGGGGCGTGCTCGCGGCCTATGTCGGAATGCTGTCCGGTGCCTTCCCGGGCATCGCCGCGCACCTCCTCGCCGCGAGCGTGATGAACGCGCCGGCCGGCCTCGCGCTCTCCAAGATCATCTTGCCTGAGTCTGAGGTGCCGGAGACGCAGGCCGGCATTGGCTCGGCGGCGGTCGCGATGGAGGAGGCCACGCCGCGGTCGGGCCGGCGGCGCTTCCGCTTCGGAGGCCACAGCGGGGAGAGCGGCGTCATCGAAGCCGCGGCCAACGGGGCCGCGCAGGGCGTCCAGCTGGCCATCAACGTGGCCGCGATGCTGATGGCGTTCGTCGCCATCGTTGCGCTGCTCAATGCGATCCTCAGCTGGATGGGTGGCCTCGCCGGCATCGACGGGCTGAGCATCCAGATGATCTTGGGATTCCTCCTCCGGCCGCTCGCCTGGGTGATGGGGGTACCGTGGGCCGACACGGCCTATGCCGGCAGCCTCATCGGCCTCAAGACCACGCTCAACGAGTTCGTCGCCTACGCGCAGTTCGCGACCGACCTCGGCGCTGGACAGGCGCTCAGTCCGCGGAGCGCGGTCATCCTGACCTATGCGCTCCTTGGGTTTGCAAACTTCTCGTCGATCGCAATCCAGATTGCGGGCATCGGCGGACTCGCCCCGGAGCGTCGCGGGGACATCGCGACCCTTGGCCTCAAGGCGATGATCGCGGGGAACCTCGCCGCCTTCACCTCGGCCGCCCTTGCCGGCATGCTCGCCTGATGCCTCGTCGGGAATCGCCCGCCGTCGCTTTTCCATTGCGCACGCCCATCCCTACCCTCCTCGCCGGCCTGCTCCTGGTCACGATGGGATGCCAGGCTGATGCGACGACGACCGTGGAGGGGACGGGGACCCTCGAGGCCATCGAGATCGACGTCGCCGCGACGACCGGAGGGCGTGTGATGCGGGTCCTCGTGGACGAGGGCGACGTCGTCGCCGTTGGGGATACCCTCGCCGTCCTCTCGATTCCGACCCTGGCTGCGGAGCGCGCCCAACGCTTGGCGCGCGTCGCCGCCGCGCGCGCCGCGCTGCTCGAGGCGGAGCATGGTCCCCTCGCACCGGAGATCGCGCGCGCGGAGGCCGAGGTCGCCGCGCAGGACGCTGAAGCCGTCCGCACCGCCGCGGATGTCCGCCGGCTCACACCGCTCGCCGCGAACGAGATGGCGACCGCGCAACAGCTCGAGGCGGCACAGGCCGCAGCGCACGTCGCCGCGGCGCGTCGGGATGCCGCGGCCGCGCAGCTCCGACTCCTCCGGGAGGGCACCCGCGCCGAGCGTCTTGCGGTGTTGCGTGCCGAGCGCGCGAGCGCGGAGGCGGCTCTGGCCGCCACGGAGGCCACGGCGCGCGACCTCATCCTGACAGCGCCCGTCGCCGGTCGCGTCATCACGAGGCGCGCCGAACCTGGGGAGGTCCTCGTGGCGGGAGAACGTGCGGTGGTCCTCGCGGAGACGACGCGCCAGTGGGTGCGCATCTACATCGGCCAGGATCGCTTCCCGCTCGTGCGCGCCGGGCAGGTCGCGACGGCAACGCTCGACGCCTTCCCCGACCGTGCCTTCACCGGGACCGTGCGGAACATCGCGACGCGCGCAGAGTTCTCGCCGCGTGTCGCGCTGACCGAACAGGAGCGCGAGGATCTCCTGTTCGCCGTCCGCGCGGAGTTCCGTGACTCGACGGAGACGCTGAAGGCCGGTCTGCCGGTGACGGTGCGGATCGCGGTCGACCGTCCGTGACGCCGGGCGCCCCAGGCGCGGGCGCGCCAGCGACGGCAGTCGGGTCGCGTCCCGGGGCGACCGCGGTTCGCGTCCTCGGACTCCGCAAGCAGTTCGGCGATCGCATCGCCGTCGAAGGACTCGACCTCGAGGTCCCGCGTGGCCAGGTGTTCGGTCTCCTCGGGCCCAACGGCTCGGGCAAGACGACGACCATTCGGATGCTCTGCGGGCTGCTCGAGCCAAGTGCCGGGACCGCCATCGTGGCAGACCGCGACGTCGTCCGGGATCCCGAGGGTGTGCGCCGCTCCATCGGCTATATGTCGCAGCGGTATGGACTGTATGACGACCTCACGGTCGCGGAGAACCTGCGGTTCTACGCAGAGGTCTACGGCCTGCGCGGCGCGGCGCGCGGTGCGCGGATCGAGGAACAGCTCTCGACGCTCGGCCTTGATGTGCGGCGTGACCAACTCGCAGGGACGCTGTCCGGTGGCTGGAAGCAACGCCTCGCGCTTGGCTGCGCGACCTCGCACCATCCGCAGATTCTCTTCCTCGACGAACCCACGGCGGGGGTCGACCCGGCCGCCCGCCGGACCTTCTGGGAGACGATCCATCGCCTCGCCGGCGAGGGCACGACCGTACTCGTCACCACGCATTACATGGACGAGGCCGCGCGATGCGAGCGCCTCGCCTTTCTCTCGCGGGGCCATCTCATCGGGGTCGGGACGCCGGAGGAGGTGACGCAGCAGTTCGGACAGCCGACGATCGAAGACGTCTTCATCATGCTGCAGCACCGCGACGAGGCGGCATGACACGTCGCGGTGATCGCCGGGTCCCCCGATGAGCTGGTGGCGCCACGTTCGCGCTTCGGCCTTCTGGCCGATGCTCTGGAAGGAGTTCATCCAGATGCGTCGCGATCGGCTGACCCTCGCGATGATGACAATGATTCCCGCGGGCCAGCTCATGCTGTTCGGGTATGCGATTCAGACCGACGTCCGTCACGTACCGTTGGTCGTGCTCGACGAATCGCGGAGCGCTGAGAGCCGCCTGCTCGCTGAGGCGCTGGAGAACACCGACGTCTTCCGCCGCGTGGGGGCGGCGGACGACGCTGCGGAGGTGCGTCAGCTCATCGAGGGCGGTGCGGCGACGGCGGCGCTGATCATCCCGCCGGACTACCACCGCCGCATCGCCCGGGGCGTGCCGGCGGAGGCGCAGCTCATCGTGGACGCCGCCGATCCGCAGGCCTCGGGCGCGGCACTCTCCGCTTCCCAACTCGCGGCGCAAGCGCGGGGGGCCGCGATCACCGTCGCACGTCTTCGCGGTCCACCCGTCCCACCGCCCGTCGACCTGCGCGTGCGACCTTGGTACAACCCCTCGCAGCGGAGTGCGATCTTCATCGTCCCCGGCGTGATCGGGATCATCCTCACGCTCACAATGACGATTATTACCTCGTCCGCAATCGTCCGCGAACGCGAGCGCGGAACGTTGGAACAACTGATTGTCACGCCGATCGGCCGCACCGCGCTGATGCTCGGCAAGCTCGTCCCGTTCGTCGTCGTCGGCTATGTACAGATGACGGTCGTGCTGCTCCTCGGACGTCTCGTGTTCGATATCCCGGTCCGCGGGGCGTTGCCGACGCTCTACCTGCTCACCTTCCCGTTCATCGTCGCGAGCCTCGGCGTGGGACTCCTCGTTTCGACCGTGGCGCGGTCGCAGGCGCAGGCGATGCAACTCAGCTTCTTCTTCATGCTCCCGAACATCCTGCTCTCGGGCTACATCTTCCCGCGCGTCGCGATGCCGGAGCCCGCGCAGTGGATCGGGGCGGCCCTGCCGCTGACCTTCTTCCTCAAGGTCATCCGAGGC
The DNA here is from genome assembly GCA_049428925.1 of Gemmatimonadaceae bacterium. GTDB lineage: Bacteria > Gemmatimonadota > Gemmatimonadetes > Gemmatimonadales > Gemmatimonadaceae > Pseudogemmatithrix. The sequence continues at coordinate 2,852 of JBMTAR010000037.1, read as the reverse complement.
GTCCTGCTGAAGGGTCTCGGCTTTGCCGTGCTCTGGCCCGAGCTGCTCATCCTCTGCGCCTTCGCGGCGTGCCTCGTCGTCGTCAGCGTCCGCCGCTTCTCCAAGACGATCGAGTGACGCGGCGCCGGCGGGCCGGCGCGCGCGTGGCGGCGTCCGGTCATCGCGCCGCGCCGGAACTTCCGGGGCGCGCCCCTCATACATTGAAGTATGCTGAAGATTCCCCGTCTCCCATCCAGCGAGATCACGCCGGAGTCTGCGTGGCTCGACCGTCGTCGCTTCCTCGCTGCCGCCGGCGTCGCGGGCGCTGGCCTCCTCAGCGCCGGCACACTGACGCGACTCGGCGCCGCGCCGCAGCCGCAGCGCCCCCTTGGCACCCCGTACGGTCTGCAGCCAGGTGACGAGCCGACGTCCTATGAGGACGTCACGACCTACAACAACTTCTACGAGTTCGGGACCTCGAAGGATGATCCCGCCGTAGAGGCACAGGGGTTCCGCACGCGCCCGTGGACCGTGCGCGTCGACGGGCTCTGCGCGAAGCCCGGCACCTATCAACTCGAGGATTTCCTCAAGCCGTCACGCGTCGAGGACCGCATCTACCGGATGCGCTGCGTCGAGGCGTGGTCGATGGTCATCCCGTGGCGCGGCATCCCGCTCGCCGACGTCGTCGCACGCGCCCAGCCGACGTCGCAGGCGAAGTTCGTCGAGCTCACCACGCTCTACGACCCGCAGCGGATGCCGGGACAGCGCTACGATGTGCTCGACTGGCCCTATGTGGAGGGGCTGCGGCTCGACGAGGCGAAGCACCCGCTCACGTTGCTCGCCACCGGCGTCTATGGCCGCGACCTGCCGCCGCAGAACGGCGCCCCGCTCCGCCTCGTCATCCCGTGGAAGTACGGCTTCAAGGGCGTGAAGAGCATCGTCCGGATCCGCTTCGTCGAGCGGATGCCGCGCACCACCTGGGCCGCGGCGATCCCGAGCGAATACGGGTTCTACGCGAACGTGAACCCGCAGGTCGACCACCCGCGCTGGAGCCAGGCTACCGAGCGCCGCATCGGGAACTTCCGCCGCATCCCGACGCTCCCCTTCAACGGCTACGCCGATCAGGTCGCTTCGCTCTACGCGGGGATGGATCTCCGGCGGAACTACTAGTCGTCGCGCGACCGCCCACCGTGTCATCCCCCCGCCTCGGTCTCACCCGCGCGCCGCGTTGGCTCGCGCCGCTCCTGAACTACGGGGCCGCGCTCCCGGCCGTCGGCATCGTGTCGATGGTCATTGCCGACGTCTTCTTCGGCCGCTCCTTCATGGGTGCCGATCCGATCAAGCAGGCGGAGCATGAACTCGGTGAGTGGACCATCCGCTTCCTCTTCGCCAGCCTCGCGATCACCCCGCTCCGCCAGCTGACCGGGTGGAACTGGCTCGCCCGACACCGCCGGACCCTCGGCCTCTACGGCTTCGCCTACGGTTGCGTGCATTTCCTCACCTGGGCACTGCTCGACGTCCAGATCGGAATCAGTGAGTACGTGGGATGGGCGGACGTCCAGAAGGATCTCACGAAGCGCCCGTTCATCATCGTCGGGATGTCGGCGCTGCTGCTGATGGTCCCGCTCGCGATCACCTCGACCGCGTCGATGATCGCGCGGCTCGGTCGCCGGTGGCGGACGCTGCACCGCCTCGCCTACGTGATTCCCACCCTCGGCGTCATCCACTGGGGGATGTCGGTGAAGAAGGACATCGCCGAACCGGCGATGGGCGCGGCCGTGCTCGCCGTACTCCTCGGCTGGCGCCTCGTCCACGCGCGGCGCGGCGCGCCGACGTGACCGTCGCTCCCGCGTGACGCTCGGCCGCACCCTCGATGCCTTCGCGGTCACGGCGCCGGGCCTCGCCGCACTCGCGGCCCGCGAGCTGACGGCGATGGGAATCGCCCCGTCGGCAACCGAGGCGGCGGGCGTATCGTTCAGCGCCAACGCGGCGCAGCTGGCCGCCGGACAGCTCGGGCTCCGCACCGTGAGCCGCGTGCTCGTCCGGATGGCGACCTTCCGTGCCACCGCATTCCACGAGCTCGAGCGGGCCGCACGTCAGGTCGAGTGGGGCGAGGTGCTCCCCGCAGGGACGCCCTTCACGCTGCGTGTCACCTGTCGGAAGTCACGGCTCTACCACTCCGACGCCGTCGCCGAGCGCGTCGCCGGCGCGATCGTCCGCGCCATCCCGGGGAGCAGCTGGCAGCGCGGCGCCGACGCCTCGGACGATGCGGACGAGGCAACGCCGACGTCTGACGCGCCAGCGCAACTCTTCGTGGTGCGCTTCGACCGTGACCGCTGCACCATCAGCGCCGACGCCTCCGGTGCGCTGCTGCATCGGCGCGGCTACCGCCTCGCCGTCGGCCGCGCGCCGCTGCGCGAGACGCTCGCCGCCGGGATGCTCCTCGGGGCCGAATACGACCCAGCGCGCCCGCTCATCGACCCGATGTGCGGCTCGGGGACCATTGCGATCGAGGCGGCGATGATCGCGCGGCGGATCGCGCCGGGGCTGCACCGTGCATTCGCTGCGGAACGCTGGCCGTGCCTCGACGCCTCGGTGTGGGGAGCGGCGCGTGACGCGGCGTCCGCGGCGATGCTCCCCGCGGCGCCGGCGCCGATCTTCGCATCGGATCGCGACGCCGGTGCGATCGAGGCCGCGCAGGCGAACGCGGGGCGCGCGGGTGTGGCGGGGGACATCTCGTTCCGCGAGGCCCCGCTCTCCGCGCTCGAGGCGCCGCCGGGCCCGGGGTTGCTCATCGCCAACCCGCCCTACGGCGTCCGCGTGGGCGAGACGAAGCCGCTCCGGGACCTCTTCGCGCGGCTGGGGCAGGTGGC
>JBMTAR010000036.1:0-14837 GCA_049428925.1 Gemmatimonadaceae bacterium | reverse complement strand
CGGATCCGCATCGCCTGGTCGGCCGGGACGATGAGGTCATCCCCCTCGATCCGGGTCTCGACGCCGAGGCGGTCGAAGCCGAGGCGCACGGAGCGTAGATGCGCGACGCCGGCATCGGCGATGCGGAGCGCCGAGCGCGTGACGGCGGCAAGTCCGATGAAGGAGCCCACCTCGATGTGATCGGGGCCGATGCGATGCGTGCAGCCGTGGAGCGGGCGGCCGCCCTCGATGGTGAGGACGTTCGAGCCGATGCCGTGGATCGTCGCGCCCATCGCGACGAGCAGCTGGCACAGGTCCTGGACGTGTGGCTCGCTGGCCGCGTTGTGCAGGACCGTGGTGCCCTGGGCCGCGACGGCGGCCATCACCGCGTTCTCGGTCCCGGTGACACTGGGTTCGTCGAGGAAGATGTCGGCGCCGCGGAGGCCGGTGGTGCGGAAGGTCAGGCGCTCGGCGAAGGCGAAGGTGGCGCCGAGCGCCTCGAGCGCAAGGAAGTGCGTGTCGAGCCGCCGGCGCCCGATGACGTCACCGCCTGGGGGGGCGAGCTCGCAGCCACCGGCGCGCGCGAGGAGCGGGGCCGCGAGAAGAATCGAGGCACGAATGCGCTTGCAGAGCTCGGGGTCCAGCGCGTCTCCACGCACCTGCCGCGCGTGGATGCGGAGGGTGTTCGCCGCTGTCCACTCCGCCTCGGCGCCGGTCTGGCGCACCAGTTCGACGAGATGCTCGATGTCCCGGATGCGCGGGACGTTCTCGAGGGTGACCGGCTGCTCGGTGAGCAGGGCGGCGCAGACGATCGGCAGCGCCGCGTTCTTGTTCCCGGTGGGGCGAATCGTCCCGTGGAGGGGGCGGCCGCCCTCGACGACGAAGTGAGGAGCTCGCATGTCAGGCAATATACGCTTGACGGTGGGGAACGTCCCCCCGAGGGTTAGGCATGCCTTCGCCCCTCACCGCCGTCGCCGAGACGCTGCTGGTGCGTCCCGTCCCTCCTATCCGGACCGCGTTCGATCAGGTCATCCACGTCACGAGCGGGCTCACGAGCATTCTGACGCTCCTCCTCTGTCTGGCTGCGCTCTGGCTGATGGTGGAGCTCCGGCGCCGAGCCGTTGTCATCGAGGCAGAGCTCGCGTCTCTCGCGAAGGACCTGCGCCCGTTGGCGGAACGCGCGACGGCCGCGGCGGAGGATGTCCGCGCGGTCACGCGGAAGGTCGACGCCATCGTCGGGGAGGTCCAGCAGACGGCGTCCTCAGTCGGGGCGACGGTGCGCGCGACGGCGGATCTGGGCCGCACTGTGGTTGATGCGATGCGGGGGCGCCGACGGGACCGAGGCGGCGCGGACGGGGACGGGGACGGCGGCGACCGCGGCGACTGATGCGCATGTTCGGCGCCGCTGTCACGGCGCTCCTGCTCGTCGCTCTCCTCCCCGCCGACGCGCTCGCGTGGACTCCGGGGACGCACATCCTGCTGGGCGACGCTGTGCTCCGCATGGCGCCCCAATTCCTGCCGGCAGCCGTCGCGACGCTGCTGCGCGCGCATCCGGCCGATTTCCTGTACGGCTCGATCGCTGCGGACACGAGCTTTGCGAAGCGCTACGCGCGCGTCGGTCGTCACTGCCACCATTGGCCCGTGGCGGACGACATCATGGCCCGCGCACGGGAGGCGCCGCTCCAAGCGTTCGCGTGGGGCTACCTCGCGCACCTCGCCGCCGACGTGGTGGCCCACAACCACTTCGTGCCGTTGCAGCTCGCTCTGACCTCGGCGAGCGGGGGTGCGGGCCACGGGTACTGGGAGAGCCGCTTCGAACTCCACACGGGTGAAGGATGGTCGCGCCGGGCGCGCGAGCTCATTCGGCTCGACCACGCGCGCGCTGACGCGCATCTGGACCGCATCCTCAGCCCGACGATCTTCACGACCTCAACCAACCGCCGACTCTTCCGCGGGATGGTTCACGCCTCAGACACGGCGTCGTGGCAGCGGATGATGACGGCGATGGCCGCGCGGAGCCGCTGGGTGCTCCGCGACGCGACGGTTGCGGCGCACCTGAACGTCGCGTTCGAGTACATCGTGGACCTGCTGCGTGCGGATGGCGGCGCGGAGGCGGCATCGGCCATCGCGCGTGGGTTCGACCCGAGCGGCGAGGCGCCACTGCGCGAGGCAGTGCGCTTCCGGCGCATCGCCGTGGGCGCCGGTGCCGGGATCGTCCGGCGGGAGGCCCGCCTCCGCTATGCGCTGCCGACGATACTTCCGGGCTGGACAGCGTCCCTCCCCGCTCCGTTGCACGTCGTGCGGCCGGCACCGGGCACGATGGAACGCCGAGACGCCTGAGGCGTCCGACGGCGCACGGCCCCGGCTCAGCGCGTCGCGCGGGCCGCCAGGAGCTGATTGACCTTCTTCGGGTCGGCGCGGCCCTTCGACTTCTTCATCACGAAGCCGACCAGCACCCCCTGCAGCTTGGTCTCGCCGCCGGCGTACCGGGCCGCCTCCGCGGGATGCTCCGCCCAGACTTCGTCGATCCAGCCGCGCAGGGCCTCATCGTCACCCACCTGGAGCAACCCATCGCGCTCGGCAATCGCGGCAGGCGTGGCGGCGTCGGTGCGCATCGTCTGGAAGACCGTCTTCGCGGCGGTCGAGCTCAACCCACCACCCCGGACGAGGGCAATCAGCGCCGCCAGTCGGTCGGGAGTCACCGCGAACTCGGCGATCGCGACCCCCGTCTCGTTGAGCGCCGCGGCGACCTCACCGAGCACCCAGTTCGCCGCCGCTTTGCCGTCACCCGTGGCCGCGGCGACCTGCTCGAAGTAGGCTGCCATCTCGACGGTGGCTGTGAGCGTCGCGGCATCGACGGCCGAGAGTCCGAAGGCGGACGTCCACCGCGCACGCGTGGCGGCCGGCAGCTCTGGCAGTGCGGTGCGCTGCGCCTCGAGCCAGGTCGCGTCCAGCACGAGCGGCGGGAGATCGGGTTCCGGGAAGTACCGGTAGTCGTGGCTCCCTTCCTTCGACCGGGCCGCCCGGACGGTCTGCGTCGCCGCGTCGAAGAGCATCGTCTGCTGGTGGATCGTGCCGCCCGCCTCGTACGTCGCCACGTGGCGAGCGAACTCGAGCTCGAGCGCGCGCTCGACGTTCGAGAACGAGTTGAGGTTCTTGATCTCGGTGCGCGGCCGGAAGGTCGCCTCGCCGACCGGACGGGCCGAGACGTTGGCGTCGACGCGGAGCGAGCCCTCCTCCATCGAGACATCACTGACGCCCGCGAAGAGGAGCACCTCGCGGAGCGCCCGCAGATAGGCCCCCGCCTGCGCGGCAGACCGGATCTCCGGCTCCCCGACGATCTCGATCAACGGGACCCCGGCGCGGTTGAGGTCGATCGCCGTCATCCCCGCGAATCGGTCGTGGATGGACTTCCCAGCGTCCTCCTCCATGTGGAGGCGCGTCACGCCGACACGTGATCCGTCGGGGAGCTCGACCGCGCCGCCCGTCGCAAGCGGCCGATCGGCCTGCGAGATCTGGTAGCCCTTCGGCAGGTCCGGATAGAAGTAGTTCTTGCGGGCAAAGATGCTCACCGGGTGGATCGAGGCGCCGAGCGCCATCGCGGCGCGGACCGCGAGCTCGACCGCGTGGGCGTTGAGCACCGGGAGCGCGCCCGGGAGCGCGAGACAGACCGGGCAGGTGTTCCGATTCGGCGGATCGCCGAAACTCGTCGGGCAGGCGCAGTACGCCTTGGTGCGCGTCTTGAGCTGCACGTGCACCTCGAGGCCGACGACCATCTCCCAGGCGGTGCTCATCGGTGCGCCTCCGGTCCGAGCGCCGCCTCGAGCGCGTAGGCGGCCCGGAACATCGTGGCCTCGTCGAAGCGGGCCGCGAGGAACTGCCCGCCCACCGGGAGCCCCCCGATGCGACCGATTGGGAGAGACATCCCCGGGATGCCGGCGAGGTTGGCCGTCACGGTGTAGATGTCGCTCAGGTACATCTCGTACGGGTCGGTGATGGCGCCGAGCGCGAAGGCGGGCGTCGGCGTGGTCGGCGTAAACAGGACGTGCACGCCATCCGCAAAGGTGCGGTCGAAATCGTCCGTGATGCGCGCCCGTACCTCCTGCGCCTTCCGGTAATAGGCGTCGTAGTAGCCCGCGCTCAGCACGTACGTGCCGAGGAGGATACGCCGCGTGACCTCAGCGCCGAACCCCGCCGCACGCGTCGCGCCGTACATCGCCTGCACCCCGTCCCCGGGGACGCGGAGACCGTACCGGACGCCATCGAAGCGCGCGAGGTTGGCGGACGCCTCGGCGGGGGCGAGGATGTAGTAGACGGGAATCGCGTACGCCGTGTGTGGAAGCGAGACCGCACGCACCGTCGCGCCCGCGGCGCGCAGCGCGTCGAGGGCCCGATCAGTCAGCGCACGCACGGCGGGATCGAGCGACGACGGGAAGTACTCCTCCGGGACGCCGACCACGAGGCCATTGAGCCGCCCGGGCTCAGCGCGGAGCGCCGGTGCGGGGCGGTCCGCACAGGTGGCGTCGAGCGGATCGGCGCCGGCGATGACCTCAAGCGCCAACGCGGCATCGTCGACGGTGCGACCGAAGGGCGCGACGCAATCGAGCGACGAGGCGAAGGCGACGAGCCCGTGCCGCGAGACGCGGCCGTAGCTGGGCTTCACCCCGACGATCCCGCAGAAGGCGGCGGGCTGCCGGACCGACCCGCCCGTCTCCGAGCCGAGGGCGATCGGCACGATGCCGGCGGCGACGGCGGCCGCGGATCCACCGGAGGAACCGCCCGGTGCGCGCGTGGGGTCGAGCGGGTTCCGAGACGGGCCGAACGCGCTGTGCTCCGTGGACGAGCCCATCGCGAACTCGTCCATGTTCGTCTTGCCGATGACGACGGCACCGGCCTCGCGAAGCCGACGCACTGCCGTGGCCTCGTAGGGGCTCACCCACCCCTCGAGCATCCGAGAGCCGCAGCTCGTCGGCAGGTCGAGCGTCGCGAGGTTGTCCTTGATGGCGACGGGGACGCCAGCAAGCGGGCCCGTCGCCTCCCTGAGCACGGGACGGCTCGCCGGGTGGACGATGGCGTTGAGCCCCATCGCGCCTGCGTGCGTCCGCTCCCTGAGGCGCTGGGCCTCCTCGACGAGCTGCGCGGCACTACGACGCCCGGCACGAACCTCCTCGGCCAGCGCGGCCGCGGTCGGGGTCAGGGTGCTCTCGCTCATGCCCCCTCCCCCGCGTCCTCGTGGGTGGCCAGGCGCGGCACGAGGAAGAAGCCGTCGCGCATCGCCGGGGCGAAACTTGCCGCGTCGCGAACGAGCGGGGTCGCGCCCGGCACATCGGCACGCAACGGCATCCCGTCCGGCGCGGTCCGCGCGTCGGTCGGGTGCGGCGGCACCGCCTGCAGCGCCGCCATGTGCGCAAGGATGCCGTTCAACTGTGCCACATAGCCGTCGAGGGCCTCGTCGGGCAGCGTCAGCCGAGCCAAATCGGCAACGCGCCGCACGTCTTCTCGTGTCACGCTCATTCGTCGAACCCTCGTTCGAGGCCGGCGAAGGCGATCACCAATCGCTTCCGCCCGACCGTCTCGTCATCGAAATCCACGGTGACCTTCGCATCCTTCCCGCTCCCGCTGACCTCGGCGATCGTGCCCGACCCGAATCGACCGTGTCGGACGCGCTCCCCCGGGATGAACGCCGGGAGGTCCTGCGAGGCTTCCTCCTCGACGAAACTGGGGACGCGCTCGCCGCCGCGCGGTGCCCAGCGCGGGGCGGTGCGACGTGCCGACGCCGACTCATCCCAGCCGCCCCCGAACGGCGAAGCGAGACGCGCCGAGGCGCGCGCCCGGACCGTCGTCGCCTTGGTGACGTGCGCCTGCGGCGCGCCCTTCAGGAAACTGGAGAGCGTCCCCGGAAGGAGTTCGCCGTTGCGGCGCCGCTGCCGCGCCCAGGAGAGTTGCAACCGCTCGCCCGCGCGTGTGATCGCGACGTACAGCAGGCGGCGCTCCTCCTCGAGCGCCTCCGGCGCATCGAAGGTCCGGAAGAGCGGGAAGAGCCCGTCCTCGAGCCCGGTGACACAGACGAGGGGATACTCGAGGCCTTTCGCCGTGTGCACCGTCATCATCGTCACGGCGTCGGCGTCGGGACCGAGCTGGTCGACCCCCGCCACGAGCGAGGCTCGCTGCAGGAAGTGGTCGAGGGGCCGGAGCCCCACCTCCCCGCCATCGTCGACGAGGACCTCCGCCGCCGAGGTGACGAGTTCGCGGACGTTGTCGAGGCGATCGAGCCCCTCCGGCCCCTCCCCTCGGAGGGCCTCATCGTAGCGGGTCTCGCGGATGACCTCGAGGAGGAGCTGGTCGACACCGCTGTCGACCGCGAGCGCACGCACCCGGTCGACGGTGGCAACCAGCGCCTCAAGGGCGGTGCGCGTGGCGGGCCTGATCCCACTCACCGTCGCGAGCCGACGGGACATCTCGAGCAGCGGCACGCCGGCGCTCCGCGCCTCGCCGGCCAGCAGCTCGAGCGTGGTTTCGCCGACGCCGCGCTTCGGCGCCGTCAGCGCGCGACGGAACGCCTCGTCATCGGCGGGGTTGGCCACGAGCCGCAGCCACGCCACGAGATCCTTGATCTCGCGCCGCTCGTAGAACCGGACCGCGCCGACGAGCCGGTACGGAATGCCCGCGCGTCGCATCGCCTCTTCCATCACGCGGCTCTGCGCGTTCGTGCGATAGAGGACGGCGCCGTCCTGCCAGCGGCCCCGCGTCGCCTGCCAGCCCCGCAGGAGCTCCACGACGCCGTCCGCCTCGTCCCGATCATCCGCCGCCTCGAGCAGCGTGACAGGGTCGCCGCCGCCCCGGGTGGCGCGCAGCGTCTTGCCCCGGCGCTCGATGTTCGCGGCGATGACGGCATTGGCGAGGTCGAGGATCGGCGCGGTGGAGCGGTAGTTCTCCTCGAGCCGGATCACGGTGGCGTTCGGGAAATCCCGTTCGAAGTCGAGGATGTTGCGCACATCGGCGCCACGCCAGCCATAGATCGCCTGATCGTCGTCACCGACGACCGCGAGATTCCCGTGGCCACCGGCGATGAGGCGCACGAACTCGTACTGTGCGCGATTCGTGTCCTGATACTCGTCGACCAGCACGTGCCGGAACCGGTCGGCGAGTTCCTCGCGCACCCCAGGGTGTTCCCGGAGGATGCGCACCGGGAGCACGAGGAGGTCGTCAAAGGTGACGGCGTTCACGCCGCGAAGCGTCGACTCGAGCTCCTTGAAGACCAGTGCCGCGGCCTTCGCGAGCGGCGTCCGCGCGAGGGTCTCGAACTCGGCCGCGTCGACAAGGGCGTTCTTCGCCGAGGAGATCTCCGCCAGGATCGCCTTCGGCGCGAGCTCCTTGGCGGAGACCCGCAACCGCTCCATCTCACGCTTCACGAGGGCGAGGGTGTCGTCCTCGTCGTAGATGGTATACTCGGCGGTGCGGCCCACGAGGCCGGCGAAGCGCCGCAGCAGGCGCGCCCCAATGCCGTGGAAGGTGCCGATCCACATCCCCGCGGGGTCGTGGCCGAGGAGGCGCCCGACGCGCTCCCGCATCTCACCGGCGGCCTTGTTGGTGAAGGTCACTGCGAGGAGACGTGACGGCGCGATCCCCTCCCGCTCGATGAGGCGCGCGATCCGTGTGGTCAGGACGCGGGTCTTCCCGGACCCCGCCCCCGCGACGATGAGGAGCGGCCCTGCTTCGTGCTCGACCGCCGCCCGCTGCGCCGGATTGAGCGCCGCGCTCACCCGAGGCGGTCCACGCCCAGCCAGGGGCGCAGCGCCTCAGGGACCACCACCGACCCATCCGCCTGTTGATACTGCTCGAGCATGGCCGCGAAGATGCGCGGAAAGGCGAGCCCGGAGCCGTTGAGCGTGTAGACGTGGCGTGGCTTCTCGCCGGCGGCCGGACGGAATCGGATGTTGGCGCGTCGCGCCTGGAAATCGGTGAAGAGCGAGCACGAGGAAACCTCCAGCCACTTCCCGACGCCGGGCGCGAAGACCTCGAGGTCGTACGTCTTGGCGCTGCCGAAGCCGAGGTCCCCGGCGGCGAGGAGCACCACACGATAGGGGAGCCCGAGCCGCTGCAGCACCGTCTCGGCGTGCCCGAGGAGGAGCTCGAGCTGTGCCTCGCCGTCCTCAGGGCGGCAGTAGCGGACGAGCTCGACCTTGTCGAACTCGTGGACGCGGAGGACGCCGCGGGTGTCCTTCCCCGCCGACCCCGCCTCTCGCCGGAAGCAGGGGCTGTAGGCGCAGAGCGCCATCGGAAGCAACTCCGGCGCAAGGATCTCGTCGCGATAGAGGTTCGTAACCGGCACTTCCGCGGTGGGGATCAGGAAGAGTTCCTCGTCCCGCAGCGCGTACATATCGTCCTCGAACTTCGGGAGTTGCCCGGTGCCGATCATCGAGGCGCGATTCACGACGACCGGGACCCACGTCTCCTCGTACCCGAATTCACCGGTGTGCAGATCGAGCATCGCGTTCATGAAGGCACGGATCATCCGCGCACCAAGTCCGCGATAGACGACGAAGCCGGAGCCAGAGATCTTGGCGCCACGCTCGAGATCGAGGAGCCCGAGCGCCGCCCCGACCTCCCAATGCGGCTTCACCCCGTCCGCGGCGCGCGGTGTCCCCCAGCTCCTCACCACCACGTTCTGCGTCTCGTCTCCCTCCGGGACGTCGGGCAGCGGGATGTTCGGGATGCCGAGGAGGATCTCGGTGAGTCGCGCCTCGGCGGGGCCCAGCTGCGCCTCAAGGGCAGCGATCTCCTCGCCGAGCCCACGCGCGAGCTCCATCTCGGCGGACGCGTCCTCGCCAGCCTTCTTTTTCCGACCGACCAGCTGCGTGGTCGCGTTCCGCTGCGCCTTCTTCTCCTCGACGGCCTGGATCATCCGGCGCCGGTCGCGGTCGAGCGCCTCGGCCTCATCGATGGCGGGGCCGTACGTCGCAAGCGCCCCACGACGCCGCATCGCGTCGCGGAGCCGATCAGCCTCCTCCCGAATCGTCTTCAGATCGTGCACGATCAGAACTCCGGCACGCCATCCGCGAGGGAGCGGAAGCCACAGTTCGGATTGATGCGGGCGAGGAGGACGATCTTCCGCGTGACGGGGTCGGCGCTCTCGACGAAGAGCTTCGCATAGACCTGCTGCCGCAGCTCGAACTGGCAGTACAAAGAGGTGGAGCGGACACCAAACGACTCGCCCGGGCTCACCACGAGGGTCGAGTCATCCACCCAGCCATTGCTCGGCACCTCGAGGATCGTGTTGTAGACGCCTGAGAGACGCTGCAACGCGACCCCTCGCGTCCCCGTGATCGGCTGCACCACGCGGCTCACCGGGAGTACCACGACGCGACCGTCCGCATCGATGTCAAAGGCGATATCGAAGGATCCGCTCACGTCCAGACGGCTCACCGTCGCCGTCGGGACGACGAGCGCCGAGGGGAGGGTTGCCGGGGATCCCGAGATCGCCCAGACCTCGAAGGCCCGGTCGAAGTTCGGAAGGCGCGCCTGCAGCTGAAACGGGTCATCACAGGCCGTGACCGCACCCGCGAAGCCAAGGACCGCGAGGAGGCGCGTCGCGCGACGAAGGGACGAGAGAGACATCTTGGAAAGGTAGTCCCGCCCCCCGGCCGATGACAGCGGAATCGGCTTGACTTCGCCTTCGCCGCCCCCCTCCTTACCGCGGTCCCCTTCGCGACCCCCGACCCCACCCGCGTGACGACGCCCACGACCGAGCCGCCGATTGAGGTCCTCGTCGCCGACGACGAACCGCACATCGGTCGCATCATCGAGACCAAGCTCTCCCAAGGGCCGTTCCGGGTCACGCTCGTCTACGACGGAGAGGAGGCCCTCGCGGCGCTCGAGGCGAACCCACGGATTCGCGCGGTGGTGCTCGACCTGATGATGCCGAGGCTCTCCGGGCTCGACGTGCTCGACCGTCTGCGCGGTGATTCGCGGTGGCGCACCCTGCCCTGCCTGATCCTGACGGCCGCAGGACAAGATCATCAGGAGAGCGAGGCGCGGCGTCGAGGCGCGGATGAGTTCATGACGAAGCCGTTCAGCCCGAAACGGCTCTTCGCTCGAGTCAGCGAGCTCTGCGGAGCCGACCCCGCGTGACCCGTTCTCTTCCAGTCGACACGAACAGATGAGCGCTCCCCTCTTCGCCGTCGTCCTCGCCGGTGGTGTCGGCTCGCGGTTCTGGCCGCTCAGCACCCCACAGCGCCCGAAGCAGCTCCTCCCCCTCATCGGCGACGGGCCGATGCTGGCGGAGACCGTCGAACGACTCGTCCCGCTCGTCGGGCGCGAGCGGATCCTGGTGCTGACGAGCGCCCGGCTGCGCGACCCGATCCTCGCCGCGGTCCCGACCCTCACGGCGGAACAGCTCCTCCTCGAGCCCCGTGCGGCGGGCACCGCGGCCGCGCTGACGTGGGCGGCAGCGGAGGTGCGCCGCCGCGGGGGTGCCGATGCCCGGATGGTCTGCGTCCATGCCGACTGGGCGATCGGCGACGCCGACAGGTTCCGTGCCACGCTCGCGGCCGCGGCGGAGGCGGCTGCAACCCACGGCGCGTTGGCGACCGTCGGCATCGTCCCGACCCGTCCGGACCCCGGTTTCGGGTACATCCAACCCGGCGCCGAGCGTGCGGCAGGGGTCCGGGAGGTGGCGCGTTTCGTAGAGAAACCCGACATCCCGCGCGCGACACAGATGGTCGCGGACGGCTACCTCTGGAACTCGGGGATCTTCGCCTGGCGCGCCCAGGACCTGCTCGATGAGGTTGGATCGGTCACGCCGGAACTCGGTGCGGCGCTGGCGAACGTGGAGGCGGGCGCCGAGGCGTTCTTCGGTGCCGTCGCCGGCGGCGTGAGCATCGACGTGGGCGTGCTGGAGCGGAGCCGGCGGGTGCTCGTGCTCGCCGGCGATTTCGGATGGGACGATGTGGGTACGTGGGCGGCATTGCAGCGCGTCCGGCGCCACGATGCGGATGGCAATGCGAGCTTCGGTCGCGTCGTCACCCAGCGGGCCGCGCGGAATGTGGTGCACGCCGAGGGGAGCGCGGTCGTGCTGTACGGTGTCTCCGACCTCGTCGTCGTCGTGCGCGACGGGGTGACGCTCGTCACGACCGTGGACCTCGCACACGACCTCAAGTCGCTCGTGGACCATCTGCCCCCCGACCTGAAGGAGCTCGCGTGAGCGGAATCGTGCTGTACGACGACGCGGTCGCACGCGGCTTCGCCCCGTTCGTTCGGACGCGACCGGTCGGTGAGCTCGTGGCGGGTGCGATGCTCACGCGACGCCGGTGGGCTGCGGTGTTGGGGAGACCGGCGGTGGGGTTCGTCTCGGCGCCGCATCTCGCGGCGTTCGAGGAATTCGACGCCCCCGCCGCCATCACGGCGACGATTCCGGCGGGCACCTGGCTCGTCAACAGTCGCTGCTGCCCGACGCTCGACGTGGCGGCGGCACCCGCCGCGACCGTGCTTGTCATCGATGGGGTGGTCGGTGCGGTACGCCTGTCGGAGCCGCTCCCGCTCTCGGCGGTGGCGGACGGCGCGGTGACGCTGGATTCGCTCGCCCCACGCACGGGAATCCGCGCTACCCTCGCCGGGTGGTGGATGGGCGCCGTGTGGGACCTCGTCGGCCACCTGCCGGCGATGCTCGCCGCCGACGCCGCCGCACTCGCTGAACGTGATGCGCGCACCGCCGCCACAACACCAGTACCGACCGACGTCCACGTGCTCGGGTCGCACCCGGTAGTGATCGCCGCCGACGCCCGGATTGAGCCGCAGGTGGTGATCGACGCGACGGCCGGCGCGGTCGTCATCGGCGCGGGCGCGGTGGTGCAGGCCTTCACACGGTTGCAGGGACCCGTGGTGATCGCGCCGGGTGCGTCCGTCCTCGGCGGCCGGCTCGCCTGCGTCACCATCGGGGAGGGGGCGAAGGTCCACGGCGAGCTCTCGGTCGCGATCGTGATCGGGCACGCGAACAAGGGGCACGACGGCTTCGTCGGGCACAGCGTCATCGGCCGCTGGGCGAACCTCGGCGCGGGCACCATCACGAGCAACCTCAAGAACTCCTACGGCCCCGTGTCCTGTTGGACACCCGCCGGGATGCGCGAGACGGGGCTCCAGTTCCTCGGTGCCCTGATTGGTGACCACGTGAAGACGGGGATCGGGACGCGGCTCACGACGGGGAGTGTGATCGGCGCGGGGGCGAACGTGGTGGTGGCGGGCGTCGCGCCGAAGCTCGTCCCGCCGTTCGCGTGGGGAGCGCCGGAGGACGGGGGGACCTTCGCCCTCGAGAAATTCGAGGCCGTCGCCGAGCGCGTGATGGCGCGTCGCGGGGTCGTGCTCACGGATGGCGGGCGGGCGCAGCTGCGTGCGGCGCACGCCACCCGCGACGCCGGCTGAGGCCACGCCCGCCCCGATGCGAGGCTGGACCCTCGGGAGCGGGAGCTCCGGCAACGCGCTCGTCCTCGAGAGCGGCTCGCATCGCCTGCTGCTCGACTGCGGCTTCGGGCCGCGTGCGGTGGCGACGCGGCTACGGTCGATCGGCGTGGAGCCGGAGTCAATCGGCGGGTTGCTGCTCACCCACGAGCACGAGGACCACGCCGTCGGCGCGGCGCGCGCACAGAAAAAGTATCGCTGGCCCGTGATCGCGACCGCGGGAACGCTTCGAGCCGTCGGCGACGTGGAGGCGCGGTGGCGCCAGCCGATGACCGCCGGCACCACCTACGCGACCGATGGCTTCGTCATCGAGGCGGTCGAGGTGCCGCACGATGCCGCCCAGCCCTGCGCCTTCGTGGTGACGGCAACGGCGACGGGCGCACGCGTCGGCATCGCCCATGACCTTGGCGCCGTCCCGGACGCGCTGCGCGCGGCATTCGCGCGATGCGACGCCCTCTGCCTCGAGGCGAATCACGACACCGAGATGCTGCGGACCGGCCCGTACCCACCCGCGCTGCAGGCGCGCGTCAGCGGCGGGCGCGGCCACCTGAGCAATGCGGGCTGCGGCGCGCTCGCGACGGAGTTGGCGCACCCCGGGCTCCGCGGCGTCGTCCTCCTGCATCTCAGCGCGGTGAACAACACTCCGGAGCTGGCAGGGCGGACGGTGGAGACGGCGCTCCGGCGGGCGGGACATCGCGCTCGGGTGCGCGTGGCCCCGCGTCGTGAGGTGGCGGTGGCGTTCGATCTCGACGGGCCGCGGCACGCGGGGCAACTGGCGCTTCCGCTGTAGCGGGTCCGAGCGCCAATGCGCTGGCACGACCGCTGGCCCCGACGGGACCACGCAGACGTGCCAGCGGTCGTGCCAGCGGTGGTTCCGTGGCGCGGCCACCAATCGGTGTTGGCCGTTTCAATCGGGAGGGCTATTGTTCCCTTTACCCGTCCCGCGGTCGCCTCGCCCCGCCACAGCCCCTGAGATGCCCTCACCATCCCACTCGTCGGCCATCGACTGGCGCGCCGACTTCCCGGCGTCCATCGTCGTCTTCCTCGTCGCCTTGCCGCTGTGCCTCGGCATCGCACTGGCGTCGGGAGCGCCGCTCTTCGCGGGGATTATCGCCGGGGTGATCGGCGGCCTCGTCGTGGCACCGATTAGCGGCTCCGCCTTGATGGTCAGCGGCCCCGCGGCCGGCCTCACGGCGATTGTGCTCGCGGCGATCACCCAGCTGGGGGACTATCGCGCGTTCCTCGTGGCCGTCGTGCTCGGTGGCGGGCTCCAACTGGTCCTCGCGACCGCCCGGGCCGGGATCATCGGCTACTACTTCCCCTCGTCGGTCATCAAGGGGATGCTCTCGGCGATCGGCATCGTCCTCATCCTGAAGCAGTTCCCGCACGCGATGGGCTACGATGCCGATGCGATGGGGAACGAGTCGTTCCGTCAGACGACGGAGGGGACCACCTTCTCCGCACTCGGTGACGCACTCGCGACGCTGCAATACGGCGCGGTAGTCGTCTCCCTCCTCGCGCTGGTGATCCTCTTTTCGTGGCCGAAGACGCCGCTGGCGAAGGTGAAGCTCCTCCCCGCGCCGCTCGTCGCGGTGCTGCTCGGTCTCGGACTGAACGCGCTCTTCGCGATTGCCGCCCCTGGACTCGTCATTGAGGCCAGCCACCTCGTCGCCCTCCCCGTCCCGACGAGTGGCGCGGAGTGGGCGGCGCAGTTCACCACGCCCCTGTGGAGCGCCATCGCGAACCCCGCCGTCTGGCGGATCGGGGTAACCCTCGGCATCGTGGCCTCACTCGAGACGCTGCTCTCCCTCGAAGCGACCGACAAGATGGACCCGTACAAGCGCGAGGCGCCGCCGAACCGCGAGCTCGTCGCGCAGGGGGCCGGGAACATCGTCTCGGGGCTCCTCGGTGGCCTCCCGTTGACGGGCGTGATCGTCCGCTCGGCGGCGAACGTCGGTGCCGGGGCACGGACGCGCTGGTCGGCAATCCTACACTCGGTACTCCTCACGCTCGCGGTGGTCTCGATCCCGGCCCTGCTCAACCGGATCCCGCTCGCCGCACTGGCGGCGATCCTGCTCCACACCGGATGGAAGCTCGCGCATCCGCAGATCGGGCGGGCGCTCTGGCGGCAGGGGGCGTCGCAGTTCATCCCCTACGTCACGACGATCGTGGTCGTCCTGGTCACGGACCTCCTCGTGGGCATCGCCGTCGGGATGACGGTGGGCGTGTTCTTCCTGCTGAAGGAGATGCTGCAGAGTCCGCCGTACACGGAGGTGAGCCCGAAGGGCGCCGTCCTCCGGCGTCTCGAACTGCACCCGTACGTGAACTTCCTGAACAAGGGTGCCCTGCTGAGCGCGCTCGAGGGGATGCCCGACGGATCGCGTCTCGAACTCGACGGCCGCCAG
>JBMTAR010000035.1:0-15082 GCA_049428925.1 Gemmatimonadaceae bacterium | reverse complement strand
GGGGGGGGGGGGGGCCCCCCCCCCCCCCCCCCTCGCGCGTTCCGACGCCGGGGTGGCGAAATTGGCGAGACGCGAGGGACTTAAAATCCCTTGGGCGAAAGCCCGTGTGGGTTCGATTCCCACCCCCGGCATCCTCCGCTCGCCGACATGACTACCCCCGCTCCCACCTCACTCGCCGCCCTCCTCGCCGTCGCCGGCGGGGGCGCGGGAGGGGACGATTGCCGGGGCGCGCGTCGCGACGGCGGGACTCCCGTGGCCGACGCTCGCGATCAACATCGTCGGCTCGTTCATCCTCGGGTGGTTCCTGCGCTGGGCCGACGCCACCGGTGCG
The DNA here is from genome assembly GCA_049428925.1 of Gemmatimonadaceae bacterium. Lineage (GTDB taxonomy): Bacteria > Gemmatimonadota > Gemmatimonadetes > Gemmatimonadales > Gemmatimonadaceae > Pseudogemmatithrix. The sequence continues at coordinate 14,751 of JBMTAR010000035.1, read as the reverse complement.
GCATCGGGGATGCGGCTCTTCGTCGCCGTCGGACTCTGCGGCGGCTTCACCACCTTCTCGACGTTCGCGGTCGATACACTCGCGCTGATGCAGGGCGGTCAGGCGCTGCGCGCCGCGCTCTACGTCACCCTCTCGGTCGTGGGGGCTATCGCGGCGGGCGCCGCCGGATTCGCCCTCCGCGGCTGACCGCGCCCGGCGCGCCGGAACGGCGGGCCGCCCGGCGCGCCCGTCGCGCCCGCAGTCACCCGCGCACGCCCTGCGTGTGGACGACGTGCCAGAGGGTCGCGGCGAGCAACCCACTGAGCGCGGCATCGCCCCCGGCGCTCGTCGCACGGCCCTCCGCATCGACGTGCTCCGCCGCCCAGCCGTCGGCGAGGGGCGCCCGCCGCAACCACTGCACTATCTCAGAGGCGTCGGGACCGAGGAGTCGGCCGATCTGCACGGTGAGTCGCGTCGAGGCCCCGATGCGCTTCGCCGTGCGCCGATAGGTGGAGTCCGTCCGGTCGACGCCCTCCCAGAGCGGGAGCCAGAGCGCGGAGCCAACCGGGTCGTCGTCGAGCGTGCGCTCCCCCCGCAGGTCGGCGCTCGCCGCGAAGGTCTCCTTCCCCGCCGCCCCCGAGGCAAAGTGCCGACGCAGCGCGGCCCGGACCGGTGCGGGATCCTGCACCTCCTTCGCGGCCTCCTCGTCGAGGAGCTTGGCGAAGGCATCGAGCGCGAACGCGGCGACCGCGTTCCCGTGCAGGGTGTACGGCAGCGGTGCGACCTGGCGCTCGAGCGTCACCTCGGTGCGATAGAGCGGATGGTCGGCATCGCGCCGCGCGGCGAGGTCATCGTGTGAGACGTACAGCGTGTCCGCGAGGACGCCCTCCTCCACGATCTGGTCGTCGCCGGTCTCCCGGATGTACCGCTCGACGGCGACCGCGTACGAGGCGACGCCCTCGAGCGTGAACCCCGGCTCAAAGAGCGTCCCGTCGAGGTAGTGCACGCCGCGCCCCGGCGCGTAGCCGTGCACCTCGCAGGCGCGAAGGATCAGCTCGCGCGCGAGCGGCGGATCAGCGAGCTGCACCGCGGGGACCGTCCACGCGAGCGCTTCCCAATCGCGAATCGTCGTCCCCCACGGGCACCACGGGGCACGGGACCTGACGAGGTAGAAGTGCGCATCGTCCAACGCGCGGGCGACCGCGTAGAAGTACGCGAAGAGCAGATGCCGGTTCACGAGGGCGTCGACGGCCTCGACCCCGGTGCTCTGCTCCAGCGTCCGCAACGCCTCGCGCGTGGCGGTGAGGAGCGGGCGCCAGCCGCGCCGCCGCATGACGCCGACGGTCGCCGCGGCGCCATCACGTTCGGGGCCGGCGGCCAAGTGGAACGCCATCTCGCCCCGTTCCCCGGGCCCGAGGAGGAACGCCCGACGAATCGCATACGACGGCGCGTCGCCCGGCGTGACCTCGACCTCCGCCTCCCCATCGGCGGCGAGGGCGAGCGCACAGAAGCCCGGGACGCCCGCGCCATCGAGCAACACGATGCCATCCGCCGTCCGCGAGGCGCGGTGCGCGTCCTCGGCGGGACGCGGCGTCCGCACCCGTAGCTGACGATGCCCGAGCACCCCCTGCAGCGCGACCTCAACGCGCCGGGCGGCGGAGCCGCGGTTCTCGAGCGCGATCGCGTAGACCGCACCAGCGATGTCCGCATCGCGTCCGAACGGCGCGAACACCGTGCCCCGCACCACGACGTCCCCCACCTGCGCGGTGAACGTCGGCAGCCACTGGAGCGCACGCTCCCAGACGATCCCACCCTGCGCGAGCTCCACCTCCACGCCGTCGATCCGAATGACGGGGCGCGCCAGCGGCGCGGCGCGCCCCGACTGGAACGCAGCCCCCCCCGCGAACTCGACGGCCGCGCGCGCCCCGCGATGCACGAGGCTCACAGCGTGGATCGAGGCATCGGCGGGGTGGATGCAGGGGAGTGCCAGCCAGTGGTTCCCCGTCAGCTGCCAGGGAACCGTCGGGAGTGGCGAAGCGGCATCGAGCACGCCGGTCGACGCGAGCGGGGCATTATCTTGTGACATCACACGAGGAAACTAGCCGCTCGCCCGCCCGCAGGCCCATCGTCCACGCCGTGACGCCGACTCTTCCCTGCTCCCCTCCGCGCTCGCTCGCGGTCCTCGTCGCCGCATTTCTCGCCGGCATCGTCGTCCCAACCACCGCGGCGAGCCAGCGCATCCTGTCGACCGGACCCGACGCGGTGACCCTGCCCCGCGGGACGTTCCGCGTCGAGACGGGGGGAGAGCTCACGATTCAGCGGGACCGATGGAACGAGGGCCAACTCGAGGGGATCGGCGGCGCACTGACGGGGACCCCGCTCGACGCGACGCGACTCACGCTCCTCGCGCCGATCGAAGGCCTCGTGCGCGGGCTCGGGGTCGACGACTTCCGCGCCTCCCTCGGCCCGACGCGCCTCGATGTGCGGCAACGGATCTTCGCTTCCGCCCTCGCCCTCGAGTACGGTGTGACCTCGCGGATCACGCTCGGCGTGCGCACGACGCTCGTCCGCACACGCCCGGAGGCGCTTTTCCGGGCCCGTGCGGACAGCACCGCGACCCTCGGCCTGAACCCACTGCGACTCGGCAGTGGTGTCGCCGCCGCCAACGCGACCGCGGTCGGGCGCTTCACGACCGCCGCGACCCAACTCGGGCAACGGCGCACCACCTGCACCGCGGACCCCTCCGCCTTCCCGGAGTGCGCGCTGATCCTCGCCGAGGCCGCGCGAGTAACCGCACTCACAAGCACCGCCTCGAGTTTCGCGACGGGCCTCGGCGCACTCTACGGCACCGCGACCGGCGCGGGCCGCCGGTACGTGCCCCTCGCGGGCAGCGCGGCGGAGTCGCTGCTCATCGCCCGCGCCGATTCGCTCCGCACCGCCTTCGAGCGGTACGGCGTCGCGGGCATCCCGACGAGCGGCACGCTCCCCGCCGGCGCGGAGATCGGGCTCACCGGCGAGGAGCTCGACCGCGTCGTCCGAGACACCACCGACGGCTTCGGGGCACGCCCGCTGAACGCCGGAGCACTCACCGCGATCGGAGACGTGCACGTCTCGGCGAAGATACTGCTCATCGATCGTGTGCCGCAGCGATTCGAGCGTGGCGTTCGTGGGGTCCGCCAGTCGGTGCTGCTCGACTACCGCATCGGGACCGGGACGGTCGACGACCCCGAGGCCCTCTTCGACATCGGCACAGGCACCGGTACTGCGGCCCTGACGGTACGCTCCCTCACCGATGTCGTGCTGGGCGACCGGTTCTGGACGACGATCGCGTTCGGCGCCACGACCGGGGGAGCCGCGGTCGCCCGTTCGCTTCGCGTCCCCGCGCCGGGAGGCGCCGATCTCATCGAGGCGGGACGCACGCTCACCGTGCAGGTGACGCCGGGACGTCTCCTCGACGCGACGGTCGCCCCGCGGTGGCAGCTCGGGGACTACCTGATGGTCGGCGCACTCTGGCAGTGGAGCCGCGCCGAGGGTGACACCCACGGCGTTCCGGAGATCGGCCTCCCAGGTGGCGCCGACCCGACACTGCTCGATGCGTGGAGCGCGCGCGAGGCACAGCGCGTCGGACTTTCGCTCACCTACTCCACGCTCGCCGCGCGCCGTCGCCTGACGATCGGCGGGACGGCCTGGGAGCTGAGCTACACCCACCTGCAATCGATTGCGAGCCGACACGGGCTCGTCCCCAAGGCCTTCGAGGACCGCGTCCTCCTCCGTGCCTATCCCCGCTTCCGCGCGCGCTGAGCCGGCGGGCGGGCTCGCGTCGGCGACGGCGCCGCCGCCGACATCAGAAGTTCCTTCGCGTGCTCACGGCTGGTGGCCGATTCGGCATCGCCGCCGAGCATCCGTGCGATCTCGGTCACGCGCGCCGCATCGGTCACGACGGAGACGTCGCTCGTCGTCACTCCCCCCTTCGCGCCCTTCGCCACGACGATGTGGTGATGTCCACGGGCTGCGATCTGCGGCAGGTGCGTGATCGCGAAGACCTGATGGTGTGTCGCGACATCACGCATCGCGTCGCCCACCATCAGCCCGGTGCGCCCGCCGATCCCCGCATCGACCTCGTCGAAGATGAGAGTCGGGACGTCGTCGAGGCGCGCGAGGATGACCTTCAGCGCGAGCATCACCCGGGCGAGCTCGCCACCGGAGGCGACCCGCGCGAGGGGGCGCGCCTCGTGCCCCCGGTTCAGCGCCACGCGGAACTCGACCTGCTCTGCCCCGTCGGGACCGACACGCTCCCGCACCGGTAGGTCGACGAGGAACCGGCCATCGGGCATCCCGAGTTCGGGGAGCCGTGCGGTCACCGCCGTCGCGAGCGCGTCGGCGGCCGCGCCGCGCTGGGCCGAGAGGGCCGCGGCCGCCGCGGCGACCGCAGCGGCCGCGGCCACGCGCCGGTCCTCGAGGGCGCGCCGGTCGAGCCCCGCCGTGTCGAGCAGGTCGAGTTCGGCGCGGGCGGCGCGCCCCGCCTCCACCACCGCCTCGAGCGTACCGCCGTGTTTCTGCTTCAGCCGATAGAGCAGGTCCCGGCGACGTTCGACCTCCGCCAGTCGCGCGGGGTCGTGCTCGATTCCCTCCGCATACGCCCGTGCCTCACGCGCGACCTCCTCGAGCGCGTACCACGCCGCGTCGTAGAGCTCCTGCAGCCGCGCCGTCGAGGGATCGATGCGCTGCAATCCGGCGAGCGAGCGCTGCAGCGACCCGAGCCGCGGGAGCGCCCCCTCGTCCCCCTCGAGGGCGTCGGTCACCTCGGTCACGAGCGTCTGCAGCTCCTCCGCGTGCGTCAGCCGGCGCGCCTCGTCGTCGAGCGACGATTCCTCGTCGGGACGTGGGGCCGCGGCCTCAATCTCCTTCGCGACGTGGGCGAGCCAATCCGCGCGCCGGCGCGCCTCGGCCTCCCGGGCGGCGAGCGCCGCGCACGCCGTCTCCGCCTCCACGAGGGTGAGATGCGCCTCGCGCAGCACGTCGCGCTCGCGTCCGGCGCCTCCGAAGGCGTCGAGGATGTCCCGCTGTGCGTCCGGTGCGAGGAGTGCCTGCGCCTCGTGCTGTCCGTGCACATTCACCAGCGCGCGCCCCACCTCGGCGAGCGTACCCGCGGTGACGGGCGTGCCATTGATCCACGCGCGTGCGCGCCCGCCGGCCGCCACCAACACCTCGCGACGGAGTACGAGGGTCCCGTCGCAGTCGATCCCCCGCTCGTCGAGCGCCTGCCGCAGCGCGGATCGCTCACCGATGTCGAAGACCCCCTCCACGATTGCACGCTCCGCGCCCGCACGCACGAGGTCGCTCGACGCCCGCTCGCCGATCAACAGGCCGAGGGCCTCGACGACAATCGACTTGCCCGCACCGGTCTCGCCCGTGAGGACGTTGAACCCCGGGGCGAGGGTGAGCGTGACCTCGTCGATCACCGCGAGCTGTCGGATGCGGAGTTCGGTCAGCATACGGGGATGTTCGGCCGGGACGCGGCGGCGGGCCTCATCGCCGCACCGCGAGCGTCGGCGTTCGCGCTCATCCGTCGCGCTCCGCGAGCCCGCCCCACCCGAGCTTCATCCGGAGCCGCGCGAAGAAGGGATGGCCGTCGAGCTGCACGAGCCGCACCGGCGCGGTGCTGCGATGGACCACGAGGTGCTGTCCCGCGGCGAGCGCCGTCCCGACCTGTCCGTCCGCGGTCACCAGCACCTCGTCCGGCGCATCCTCGACCTCGAGGCGAACCGTCGCGTCGGCGGGGAGCAGCGTCGGACGGAGCGCCAGCGTGTGCGGCGCGACGGGAGTGACGAGGATCGACTCGAGCGTGGGGACCACGACGGGGCCGTTCGCGGAGAGCGCGTACGCCGTGGACCCGGTCGGCGTGGCGACGACGACGCCATCCGCGGCGAAGGCGGCGACAAGCTCGTCATCGGCGAAGAGGCGGAGCCGGAGGACACGCGCGAATCCGCCCTTGTGCACGACGACATCGTTCAGTGCACGGAGCCGCACGCCGACCGACCCATCGGGTTGCGTGGTGCTCGCCTCGAGCGCGAGCCGATCCTGCACGGTATACCGACCCGCCGCGAAGGCGGCGAACCCCGCGGGAAATTCCTCGTGCGAACAGGCGGTGAGAAACCCGAGCTTGCCAAGGTTGACGCCGAGCATCGGAATCGGCGCGCCCCCCAGGAATCGTGCGGCCCGGAGGAGGGTGCCGTCCCCACCGAGCGCGAGGAGGGCGTCGACCTCATCGGGCCGCGCCAGAATCGCCGCGCCTGGGACGAACTCGGCGAGGCTCGCCTCAACGTGCAGGGAGAGTCCGTGCGCCGGCGCCTCGCGGGCCAGGAACGTCAGGACATCGGAGAGGCCGTCGTAGCCGCGATGGCCGACGACGCCGAGCCGGGTGATCACCCGGCGAGCGCCTCGCTGTCCGCCGCGGCGCGCACGGTGCGCGCGATTCCATCCGCGTCGATGCCGCACTGCGCCAGCTGCCGCGCCCGCGACGCCGCGTAGACGATCCGGTCGGGGACTCCGAGGGTGTGCACCCGCACCTCGGGGGCCAGCGTCGCGATCACCGAGGCCATAAAGGCCCCGAAGCCGTTGATGACGGTGCCCTCCTCGACGACGACGATCTGGTCGTGGCTCGCGACGAGGCTGGCCAGCGTCGCCTCATCGTAGGGCTTGAGGTACCGGCAGTTCACCACCGTGACCTCGAGCCCGTCCGCCGCGAGGCGCTCCGCCGCGCGCATCGCCTCCCGCACCATCGTCCCGACCGCGAGCACCGCGACACGCTCTCCACGACGCAGCACCTCCCAGGAGGCGGGCGGCACCGCGGGCACCTCTTCCGCGGCGGGGACGAGGTCGGGCGCCACATCGCGCGGATATCGCACGCAGAACGGGCCGGCGTCGTGCGCAATCGCGGTCTTCAGCAGGCCCACGAGCTCAGCCCCGTCCTTCGGCGCCGTCACGGTCATATGCGGGACGGCGAGCATATACGCAATGTCATACAGCCCAGCGTGCGTCTCACCATCCTCGCCCACCAACCCCGCGCGGTCCATCGCGAATACCACCGGCAACGACTGGATCGCGACGTCGTGCACGATGTTGTCGTAGCCACGCTGCAGGAACGTGCTGTAGATCGCGACCACGGGCTTCGCCCCCTGCGTCGCGAGCCCCGCCGCGAAGGTCACCGCATGCCCCTCGGCGATGCCCACGTCGAAGGTCCGCGTCGGATGCGCCTTGGCCACCGTCCCGATCCCGGTGCCGCTCGGCATCGCCGCGGTGATGGCGGCCACCTGCGGATAAGCCGTCATCAGCTCCGCGAGCGCCGTGCCGAACACGGCCGTGTAGTTCGGGTTCCCCGTCGCCGCCTTGAGGAGCTTCCCCGTCGCCGGATCGTGCCCGGGCGGGAGGGCATGCCACTTCTCACCGTGCTCGCCGGCCGGGAAGCCACGGCCCTTCTGCGTGATGACGTGCACGAGACGCGGGCCCGTGAAGCCCTTCATCGCCTCGAACGTCTCCACCATCTGCGCGATGTCGTGCCCGTCGATCGGACCGAAGTACCGGAAGCCGAGCTCCTCGAAGAGCACACCGGGGGTGAGGAACGCCTTGACCGACTCCTCCCAGCGCCGGACGAGTGTGCCGGCGTCCTTGAAGACGCCCGTCGCGTGGTCGGCCCAGTCTCCGATGGCGCTGCGCAGCCGATTGTAGATGGGGTTCCGCTGCACCGATGTGAGGTACTTGTGCATCGCCCCCACATTCGGCGCGATGCTCATCTCGTTGTCGTTGAGCACGACGATGAAGTCGCGGTCCATCGCCCCCGCGTTGTTCAGCGCCTCATACGCGAGGCCGGATCCGAGCGAGCCGTCGCCGATGATGGCGACGACCTTGAAATCCTCGCCGCGGAGGTCGCGCCCCGCCGCCATCCCGAGGGCGGCGGAGATCGACGTCGCCGCGTGCCCGGCGCCGAAGGTGTCGTACGGGCTCTCCGTGCGCTTCAGGAAGCCGGAGATGCCCCCCTCCTGCCGCAGGGTGTGCATCCGATCCTTGCGACCCGTCAGCACCTTGTGTGGATAGCCCTGATGGCCGACGTCCCAGACGAGCTGGTCGCGCGGGGTGTCGAAGGCGGTGTGGAGCGCGATGGTGAGCTCCACCACGCCGAGTCCCGCGCCGATGTGGCCGCCGGTGACCGAGCAGGTCGAGATCAGGAAGTCGCGGATCTCCTGCGCGAGCTGCGTCCGCTCCGCAGCGGACATCGTGCGGAGGTCGGCGGGACTCTGAAGGCGGTCGAGCAGGGTCATCGGACAGCGGGAGAGAGAGTGTGTGGTAGGTTGCCACCCGGCACGGCGTCCGGGCAAGAGACGCGGCGACTCACGAGCGCCGAGCGACGACGAAGCGGGCTAGGAACTCGAGCTCCGGGGTCAGTGCCCCCTGCCCCTGGAGTCCGGCGCACGCCTCCTGCACCAACGCCTCGGCCCGCGCCTTCGCCCCGGCGACACCGAGAAGCGCGGGATAGGTGCTCTTGCGGTACTCGACGTCCTTGCCGGCCGTCTTGCCGAGCTGGTCCGTCGTGGCGGTGATGTCGAGGACGTCATCGGCGATCTGGAACGCGAGACCGATGGCCGCCCCGTACCGGCGGAACGCCTCGAGCAACGGCGCCGGTGCCCGGGCGGCGAGCCCGCCGAGCGCCATCGAGGCCTCGATCAGCGCCCCCGTCTTGAGCCGATGCACGCGCTCCAGCTCTTCAAGGGAGAGCGCGCGCCCCTCCCCTTCGAGGTCGAGGAGCTGCCCGCCAATCATCCCACCGGCGCCCGAAGCGCGCATCAGCTCTCGGACGATCGCGGAGGTCTCTTCGGTATCGAGGCCGAGCGCCGCCGCGGCGTCTGCGGCTGCACGGGGGGCCTGAGGCACCATCGCCACCCCCGCAGATGTCGCGGCGGCCACCCCGTGGACCACGTGCACCGTCGGACGCCCGCGGCGCATCGCATCGTCATCCATGCAGGGGAGGTCGTCGTGGACGAGCGAGTACGCGTGCACCACCTCCACGGCGGCCGCGAGATCGCTTACGTCCCCCGTCCCGCCTGCCGCGCGATACGCGCTGAGCACGAGCACGGCGCGGAGCCGCTTCCCCTCACCGGCGAGGCTGTACCGGATCGCCTCGTACACGGCGCCGTCGCGCCCGTCGAGACAGCGCGCTACGAGGGCGTCAAGCGCCCGGGCCACGCGCGCCCGGTCGGCACCGAAGTCGATTGGGACTGTCATCGCGTCGGTCACGACCGAACCTCGAAGACGCCCTCAGCCGTCTCGACGAGGGTCCGGACCGTGCCGTCCGCCTCGGCGAGGACGGCGGACGCCTCGCGGAGGCGCACGATCCCCTCCTCGAAGAGGCGGAGCGCCTGCTCGAGCGGCAGGTCGTCGCGGTCGAGCGCCTGGGCAATCTCCTCCAGGCGGGCCAAAGTCTCTTCAAAGGTCATCAGCCGGTCCTCAGGTGCGGGGCGCTGGCGTCGATGGCTTCGGTCCGCGCCGTCACGCGGCCATCGGTCAACAACAGGTCGAAGGGCTCACCCACGGTGAAGGCGGCACGGCGCGCGAGCGGTCGGCCGTCCACCCCTCGGGCGACAGCGAAGCCGCGGGCGAGGACGCCCAGCGGGGAGAGCGCCTCGAGACGGCCCGCGACCCGCTCGATCCGCGCCCGACGTCGCTCCACCGCGCGCGCCGCGCGCAAGCGGAGCCCGTCGGCGTGGGCACGGAGACGCCGTCCCTCACGGTCGACGCGGTCCTCCAGGGCATCCGAGAGTCGGCCGCCGAGCGCTCGGACCCCATCGCGGAGTTCGTCCAGCTTCTGGAGGAGGCGCTCGGCGTCGCCGCGCGGAGGTCCGCCACGTAATCGGTGATCGTGAAATCGGTCTCGTGCCCCACGGCGGAGATCACCGGAATCGGGCAGGCCGCGACGGCGCGCGCGACCGACTCGTGATTGAATGCCCAGAGATCTTCGCGCGACCCGCCGCCGCGCCCGATGATGACGACATCGGCACCGCCCCAGCGCTCGAGGCGATCGAGCGCCTGCACTAGCGAGGCCGGCGCCAACTCGCCCTGCACGACCGCCGGGATCAGCGTGAGATGCACGCCGGGATGACGACGGCGGATCACCGCCTCGATGTCGCGCCACGCGGCCCCGTCGCCGCTCGTGATGACCGCGACGTGCGCGGGGTATTTCGGCAGCCGACGCTTCCGGGACTCCGCCGTCAGCCCTTCGGCGTCGAGCTTCGCCTTCAGGGCGTCGAACGCCTTCTGCCAGAGCCCCGCGCCCTCAGCCTCAAGGGCATCCACCATGAACTGGAGCTTCCCCTGCCCCGTCCAGAGGCTGAGGGTGCCACGCGCGAAGACATTCATCCCCTCATCCGGCGGCGCGGGGATCCGCCTAGCGTCGCGCGCCCAGACCACGGCCGGCAGTTGCCCCGCAGCATCCTTCAACGAGAAGTACCAATGCCCGTTGGAATGCCGCTTGAAGTTCGAGACCTCGCCCTTGACCCAGAGTCCAGGGAAGGCCGCTTCGAGGGACTCCTTGGCGTACCCCGCCAGCTCCCCCACGCCGAGGGCGGACTCGATGGAGGAGCCGGGTGCGTGCATCGCCGTCGTCAGCGCGCGAGGGTGAGGCGCGCCGCGCGCACCGTGTTCGCGAGCAGCATCGCGATCGTCATCGGGCCGACACCGCCGGGCACCGGCGTGAGGTGCGACGCGACGGCGCGCACGTCCTCGAACCGGACGTCCCCGACGATCCGATAGCCACGCTTCGCCGTCGGGTCGTCGACGCGATTGATCCCCACATCGATGACCACGGCGCCCGGCTTCACCATATCCGCGGTCACCATCTCGGGCTTTCCGATGGCCGCAATCAGGATGTCCGCGCGCCGCGTGTGCGACGCGAGGTCACGCGTGCGCGAATGACACACGGTGACCGTGCAGTCCGCGCCGCGCCCGGCCTGCATCAGCAGCGCCGCCATCGGCTTCCCGACGATCGTGCTGCGCCCGAGAATCACCGCCTCCTTCCCCGCCGTCTCAATGCCGCTCTCGGTGAGGAGCACCTGCACGCCGGCGGGCGTACATGGGGCGAAGGCATCGGGATCGCCGATGAGCACCTTTCCCGCGTTGACCGGATGGAAGCCGTCGACGTCCTTGGCGGGATCGATCCGCCGGATCACCGCCTGCGCATCGATTTGCCGCGGCACTGGCATCTGCACGAGGATCCCGTGCACCGCAGGGTCGGCGTTGAGTCGATCGACGACGGCGAGGAGTTCCGCCTGGGTGGTCGTCGCCGGGAGGCGGATCGTCTCCCCCAGCATCCCGGCCTCGTGGCACGCCTTCTCCTTGCTCGCGACGTACACGGCGCTGGCGGCATCGTCGCCGACCAGGACGACGGTCAGCCCCGGCACCACCCCGTGCGTGGCGAGCTCGGCCGCCTCGGCGGCGACGCGCGCCCGTACCCGCGCCGCGATGGCGACGCCGTCGATCAGCTCAGCGGGCAATGTCCGAGGCCCTCGTCTCACGGATCGCCACCACGCGGATCTGGCCGGGATACTGCAGCTCCGATTCCACGCGCCGCGCGATCTCCTCGGTCAGCGACTGCATCCGCGCGTCGTCGATGCCGCTCGGGTCGACGATGACGCGCACCTCGCGTCCCGCTTGGATCGCAAAGACGCGGTCGACGCCCTTGTAGCTGCCCGCGATCTTCTCGAGCCCCTCGAGGCGCTTGACGTACGTCTCGAACGCCTCGCGCCGCGCACCGGGCCGTGAGCCGGAGATCGCGTCGGCCGCCTGCACGAGCACCGACACCTCGCTCTCATGGGGTACGTCGTCATGATGCGCCGCGATGCAGTTCACGACGAGCGGGTGCTCGCCGTACTTGGTCGCGACCTCGACGCCGAGCTGGACGTGGGTGCCCTCGTGATCGTGCGTGAGGACCTTCCCGACGTCATGCAGCAGCGCGCCGCGCTTCGCCATCGCCACGTCGAGCCCGAGCTCCGCCGCCATGATCCCCGCAAGGAAAGCCGTCTCCTTCGAGTGATACAGGATGTTCTGCCCGTAGCTCGTCCGCCACTTCATCCGCCCGATCAGCTTGATCATCTCCGGGTGCAGCCCGTGCACGCCCACCTCGTAGGCCGCCTGCTCCCCCGTCTCGATGATCGAGGCATCCACCTCCTTCCGGGCCTTCTCGACGACCTCCTCGATCCGCCCCGGATGGATACGGCCGTCCGCGACGAGCTTCTCCAGTGCGACCCGCGCCACCTCGCGCCGGACCGGGTCGAAGCAGCTCACGACCACCGTGTCGGGCGTGTCATCAATGATTACGTCGACACCGGTGGCCAACTCGAACGCGCGGATGTTCCGCCCCTCGCGCCCGATGATGCGGCCCTTCATGTCGTCCTTCGGCAGGGCGACCGCCGCCGCGGTGATCTCCGCCGTGTGCTCGGCCGCGATCCGCTGGACCGCGAGCGCGACGATCTTCTTCGCCTCGCGGTCGGCGTTACGCTTCGCCGTCTCACGGATCTCGCGCACGCGATTGGCCGAGGCGGCCAGCGCCTCCTCCTCGAGCCGACGGGTCAGCTCCGCCTTTGCCTGCTCGGCCGAGAGCCCGGCCACCTGTTCGAGCCGTCGCCGCTCCTCGCCGACCATCGCGTCGAGCTCACCCTGACGCTCCTCGAGCTGCTTCTCGCGACGCCCGAGCTCGCTCGCCCGACGCCCGAGCTCCTTCTCCTTCTGGTCGAGCATATCGACCTTGCGGTCCACCTGCTGTTCCCGCTCGACGACGCGCTTCTCCTCGCGCTCGACCTCTTCCCGCCGCTTCCGGGCCTCCTGCTCCCAGGCCTCGCGGACCTTCATCACCTCTTCCTTGCCGGAGAGGACCGCCTGCTTCCGCGCTGCATCGGCCTCGCGCTCGGCCTCGGAGACGATGCGCTTCGCGACCTGGTCGGCCGCATCGCCCGCGGCACGCCGCGCGGCATCCTCCAAGGCGCGGCCACGCCGGCGCCCAAACGTGAACGCGACCGGAAGGGCGCCCGCAAGCACGGCGCCGATCGCGATCGCGATGGCCATCGGGTTCATCATCTTGTGACGTCCTATACGAAAGGCGGCACCGGGGGGCACCGCAGACCCTGAGGGAAGGCGCGCCGGCCATCGGCGGGCAGTCCGCGGCAACCAGCCTCTCGATCAGGCGCCGGCGAAGGGCGCGGGACGGAAGAGGGGTAACTGCCGACGGCACAACCACCTACGGGACTTCGCGCCTACGAGCTACCGAGGCAAGGTACGACTGTCAGCGGCAAATGGCAACGCATCCCGTCAGGGGCGGCGCCCGACACCATTAGGCGTCGATCGGCGCCGGTCCGGCTCTCACCCCTCGCCGCGCTTCCCGGGTGGTAGCCAGCGACGTAACTCCCCCGACAACGACCGCATCCGCTCCGCCACCTGCGCCTGCGCCGCGCGCTCGTCGAAGAGTTCGGAGGTGATCGCCATCGCCGCCAGAATCGCCGCCTTCCCGGGGTCGGTGATCGCCGGGCTCTCCAGCACCTTGCGAATCGCGGCGTCTACGTGCGCGGCGATTGCCTGCGTGTGTTCCGGCGAGACCGTCGACCGCACGGTGTACTCCTCGCCGACGATTCGCACCCGCGTCGAATGCACCGTCATACGGTCTCGCCTCCGAGGGCGTGCTGCTGTCTGAGGAAGGTGACCCGCTCGAGCGCCGCCTCGGTCTGCGCGACCGCCGCATCGAGCCGCGCTCGGAGCTCGGCATTCTCCGCCTCAAGGGCCGCCACCCGCTCCTCCGCGCTCGCCTCGCCGGCCGGCGAGGCGCCGAGGGCCTTCAGACGCGCCTCCGCCTGCTGGGCGCGCTTCCGAAAGGTCGCCACCTCCTCCCCGAGGTGCCGGACCAGTACCTCGAGTTCGCGGAACGCCGCGGCGGCGGGATCAGGCAGAACGGGGACGGACACTGAGACGCTCCTCCAGAGCCTTGAGCAGTTGGACGCGCCGTCCTTCGATTTCCTTGTCCCGCAGGGTGCGCTCCGGATGACGGAAGGTCAGGCGCCACGCGAGCGAACGCGTCCCGTCGGCGACGCCGGCCCCGCGGAACTCATCAAAGAGCACCACGGTCTCGAGTTGCGCGCCCGAGACTTCTCGCACGACCTGCTCCACCGCTGCCGCGGGCACGGTATCGGGGACGAGGAGCGCGAGGTCGAAGATCGCGGCCGGGGTGGTCGGCAGCGGCCGATACCGGATCGGCGCGCGCGTGGGCACGGCGATGGCGGCGCCGTGCGCGTGCGTCCCCGGACCGGCGACGGGGGCGTTCGCGACGCGACCCAGCGTGAGTTCGACGCCAAAGGCCAGCTGCGCCCAGACGGGGGCGTCGAGCGGCACACGCTCCACGGTGCCCACCGTCGTGCCGTCGACGAGGACGTGCCAGAGCACATCCCCCGCACCCGGCTCGAGGGCGACCTGCGCCCCAGGGAACGCGACCGCGGCGGTCCGCTCGCCGAGCGCCTTCGCATCCCAGGCGTCAAAGGCGGGCGGCTGTGGCTCCGAGAAGTGCACCGGCCGACGCGCCCCCATCAGGAGTGCCGCCACCCGCTGCTCCTCGATCGGCAATCCCGTGCCGTCAGGGGTGAAGGCCGCGCCGACCTCGAAGAGCCGCACATCCCCCTGCATCCGATTCAGGTTGTACTCCGCGCGACGCGCGAGCGTGTCGAGCAGCCGACGCCGGAGGTA
>JBMTAR010000034.1:0-15204 GCA_049428925.1 Gemmatimonadaceae bacterium | reverse complement strand
GGGTCGCGCGCCATCTCCTCGTCGATCGCCTCGCGGATCGCCTCGAGGTAGGTGATCTCAGTGCCCGCCATCAGCGCGCCCCTCCCTTGCCCGCGTCCCAGGTGCCCCACCCCTCCGGCCGCTCCTGCCCGCGGCCGGAGACGTCCGCCCCTTCGCGGAACCAGAGGGGCCGCTCTCGCGGCGGGTCGGCATACACACCCTCGAGCGCATCAAGCGGCGCGGGGGTGCCAGACCGCTCCGCGATCTCCGTCGCCTCGTCCACCTCGGCCGCCACGCCGGCGTCGATCTCAGCGAGCGTCGCCATCGAGACCTTCTCGCGCTCCGTCAGGACACGCACATAGCGGTCGATCGGATCGTTCTCCGCCGCCCACCGCTCGATCTCGCCCGCCGGCACATATGACTGGTTGTCGTGCTCGGCGTGTCCCTTGCGACGGTAGGTCATCAGCTCGATGAGCGTGACCCCTTCCCCTGCGCGGGCCCGATCGACGGCGCGCTTCGTCACGTCATAGACGGCGAGCACGTCGTTCCCATCCGCCTGCTCGCCCGGCACCCCGTAGCCGATTGCCTTGTCGACGAACTGCTTCGCCGCCGTCTGCTTGCTCGTCGGCGTCGAATAGGCGTAGCCGTTGTTCTCGATGATCACGACGAGAGGCAGGCGCTGCACCGCCGCGAAGTTGATCCCCTCGTGGAAGGCGCCGGTGCTCGTCGCGCCGTCGCCCACGTACACGAGGCCGACCCGATCCTCCCCACGCGCCTTGAAGCTCATCGCGACACCCGCCATCACCGGCACCATGTCGCCAAGCGGGGAGATCTGACCGAGGAAGCCGCGCGTCGTCCCCGCCGGCCCGATGTCACCGAAATGGATGTTGAGTTCGCGCCCGCGCGTCGGGGAGTCGCCCTTCGCCATGTACTGCTTGAGGATCTCGACGGGGGTCGCGCCCTTCACGAGCATCGCCCCCATGTTGCGGATGAGCGGCGACATCACGTCGCGCGGCTCGAGGGCGAAGCAGGACCCGACGGCGTCCGCCTCCTGCCCGAGCGACCGGAAGAGCCCACCGACCACCTTCGTCTGCCGGTAGAGCGCGACCAGGCGCTCCTCGAGCGTCCGGGTCAGCCGCATCCAGCGGTAGAGGGCGAGCTTCCGCTCGAGCGGCAGCGCCTCACCGAGATGTGCGGCCGCGCTCCCGGGACCCGGCGACCGACGGCGGGCGGCCATCAGTACGACGGCGCGAAGGTGTGCGCGGGGTCGTCCTGCGTATGCAGCCGGACGAAGAAGGTCTTCACGCCGCGGTCGAGACGGCTCTCCCCCATCTGGTCGGTGTGCGCCTCGACGAAGGTGTAGTGCCCACCCTCCATCCGCACCGAGATGGTGAGGGTCATCGGCACCTCGGGGGTCCCGACCGTCCCCTGGTACTGACGGCTGCGCGCGCCGGGCTTGCCGGCGGGCTGCATGCCGATGGTGGGGAAGAAGGCATCCGCGGTCGCGAGGACGGCGTCCGGGTGGAGATGCGTGCGGTGGAAATGCTTCATGGCTCGGGGGGAGATTCGTTGCGGACCAGTTGCCCCCAATCGTGGGTGCGCTGGAGCGCGACGGTGGTGTCGTGGCCGGCCCGGAACTGGATCCCCAGCTGCCATTGGCCGGCGGTGAGGAAGCGGACGCGCGCCGTGTAGGTGCCGGGCTCGGCGCCGGGAGCGAAGCCGTCCCAGACCGTGATGCGAGAGGCGTTGGTGGCGAAGAGGCGCCCCTCGCCACCGACCACCGGCTCCTTGGTCTCACGATGCTTCACGCGGACCGTGTACGTCGTGAGTTCAACGGAGCGCGGCGGCATCACGTCCGCGGTGACCTCGAAGGCGAAGTCATCCGTGGCGAGCCGGATCCGGTGCGGCCTCGGCTCCGAGGCGCACGCCCACCCCGTCAGCGCGATGAACGCGACGGCGACGAAAGCGGGACGGAATCGGGTCATCATGAGCCTCCGGAGACGGTCGCCGGAAAGATATCAACCCTGCGCCACACGGCGCATCCGCTGCCAGACCGTCACCACCCCAGCGGTGGCCAGGAGGGCCACGACGCCGGCGAGGACCCGTCCCTCGAACCGGAGGCCGAAGAAGGCCTGGGGTGCGGCGAGCAACGTGATCCGCTCGGGGCGCTCGAGCCATCCCACGCCCTTGAGGTCGATGCCGGCGAGGTCGGCGCGGGCGCGGGCGTATGAGGTGAGCTGCGTCGCCACGAGCGCGACGAGCGCCACGACGACCATCAACCCGGACCGATGCACCGGGTGGGTCGCGTAGAGGACGACGAGGCCCCCGAGCAGGCAGGCATCGGCCACGCGGTCGAGGGTCGCGTCGAGGAACGCGCCGTACGCGGTCGCCCGGCCGGTGCGGCGCGCCACCTCCCCGTCGATGACGTCGAAGAAGGCGAGGAGCCCGAGGGTCCACCCGCCGGCGGAGACCCGCCCCACCGCGAAGAGCACCCCGACGACCGCCGCCACGCCGGTGCCGACGATTGTAATCGCGTTGGGCGCGACCCCGCGTCGCACGCACCAGCCGATGAGTGGCTCGATCACCCGCAGGTAGCCGCGGACGATCGCCCACCAGGGCCGCAGGAGCGTCTGCCGGATCGTCACGCCGTCAGTACAGCAGGTACGGCCGCACGCGGCGCTGGAAGGCGACCACCTCCGGCTGCAGCCGATCGATGACCTCGTTCGGGTCCGCCGCCGTCTCGAGTGCGATGCGCGCCGCCGTCGACCCGAAGCGCATGTCCACCGTGCGAGGAGTCACGCGCAGCGAATCGACGTGGACGCGTCGCAGTGCCCAGAGCACCGCGGCCGCGACGCGACCCGCCTGAAAGCGATCGCGGTCCTCGACCACGATCCGGACGCCGGGGATCTCCCGTCCGCTGAACTTGTTATCGGGACTGTTCACGGGGGTGAAGCGCTCGGCGTCGAAGCGGACGCCCCCGATCCCGAGCTCGTTCATCGCGTCCGCGACGCGTCGGGCGTCGAGCCATGGCGCCCCGAAGCGCTGGAAGGGCATCGCGGTCCCCCGCCCCACCGAGACGTTCGTCCCCTCGAGCGCGACGAGCGCGGGGTAGACCAACGCGCTGAGCGGGGAGACCATCGCCGGGGACGGCACCACCCAGCGGAGCCCGGTCTCCTCCCACCACATGCTCCGCCGATACCCGCGCATCGCGACGACCGACAGCGCCGCAGGAATCCGCAGTTCCGCCGCCAACCAGCGCGCCAGCTCCCCCATTGTCATCCCGTGCCGGAGCGGCGCGGGATATAATGCGAAGGCGGCGCCGCGCCGCGTCGGCGTCGGATCCTCGGGGTTCGCGAGGGCCGAGTCGAGCAGCGGCGCCTCCATCCGCCCGGTGATCGGGTTGGGTCGGTCGAGCACGACGAAGGGAATTCCCACGCGCGCCGCGGCGCGCATCGCATAGACCATCACGCCGACGTAGGTCCAGGTGCGCGTGCCGATGTCCTGCAGATCGAAGACCAGTGCATCGATGTCGCGGAGCAGCGAATCCGGCGGCGGGATCGTCTCGCGTGCGTACAACGAATGCACCAGGAGCCCCGACCGCGGGTCGATGGCGTCTGGGACATTCTCCCGGTCCACATCGCCACGGATCCCGTGCTCCGGCGAGAAGAGCCGTACCACCCTGATGTTGGCTCGGCGGGCGCGCGGATCCTCGCGGAGCAGGTCGACAATCGAACGCCCCTCGAGATCGATGCCCGTGTGGTTCGTGATGAGGGCGACCCGGCGGCCCGCGAGCACCTGCAGCGAATCCTCCAGCAGGACCGTCATCCCGGGCGCGAAGGTCGCGTGTGCGTCTCGCGACGGGCGTGCCTGGGCACGCGGCGCCGGGGCGCACGCTGCCGTCAGCAGCACCGTCAACCCAATCGCCCGCGCCGCCCAGGCGCTCGGCCCTCGCCAGATTCCCCCCACTTCCCGAACCCGTTCGTGACGATGCACCCCGCCTCCATTCGTGTGGCCGGCCTCGCCGGTGCCTGTCTCGCCCTCGCCTGCACGCCGATGGGCTCCGGAGGGCCCACGCCGGCGCCGCACACCCGTGCCCTGCACGACGTCCCCGTCTCACTCAGGGCACCGCTCCCGCGCGCCGCGACCCGCTGGATCGATTCGACCCTCGCGGCGATGCCGCTGCGGGACAAGGTCGCCCAGATGGTGATGATCTGGGTGCTGGGGGATTATACGAGCACGACGGACTCGGCGTTCGCCTGGGCGGCGGCACGCATCGCCGAGGACAAGGTGGGCGGCGTCGTAATGTCGCTCGGCTCCCCGATCGAGGTGGCCGCCAAGGTGAATGCGCTGCAGCGTCGCGCGGCGCTCCCCCTCCTCATCGCCTCGGACGTGGAGCCTGGGTTGGGCCGCCTGGAGGGCGGGACCTTCACCCCGGGCCTCCTCCGTGGCGGCGATGCGACCGTCCTGCCGAACAACATGGCCATCGGTGCCACCGGCCGCGTCGACTTCGCGCGCGACGCGGGGCGCATCACAGGGCGCGAATCGCGCGCGATCGGGATTCACCTCGCCTTCGCACCGACCGTCGACGTCAATAACAATCCCGCGAATCCGGTCATCAACGTCCGGTCGTTCGGCGAGGACCCAGCGCAGGTCTCGGCGATGAGCGCCGCCTTCGTCGCCGGCGTGCAGGAGGCCGGCGTCGCGGCGACCGTGAAACACTTCCCCGGCCACGGCGACACCGACACCGACTCGCATCTCTCGCTCCCGATCGTGACGGCGAGCCGCGCCCGACTCGACTCACTGGAGCTCCGTCCCTTCCGGGCCACGATCGACGCGGGCGTCGCGGCCGTGATGAGTGCGCACATCGCCCTCCCTTCGGTCGCGGGCGACTCCACCCCCGCGACGCTCGTCCCCGCGATCTTCGACGCACTCCTCCGGGACACCCTGGGCTTCCGCGGCCTCGCAGTCACCGACGCGATGGACATGCGCGGCGTCGGCGCCGGATATCCGAACGAGGTGAGTGCCGTCCGTGCCGTGCAGGCGGGCGCTGACATCCTCCTGATGCCGCCGGACATCGGCGGCGCGATTCGCGCCGTGGTCGCCGCCACCGAGCGCGGCGAGATCCCCACCGCGCGCATCGACGCCTCGGTTCGGCGCATCCTCGAGATGAAGGTGCGCACCGGTGCCATCCAGCAGCCGCTCGTTGACCTCGACGCCCTACGCGAGGTCGTCGGATCGGCGGCACATCGCGCCACCGCGCAGACCATCGCGGATGGCGCCGTCACCCTGCTCCGCAACACCGGGTCGCTCCTCCCCCTCGTCCGGGGCACCCCGACGGCCATCGTGACCTTCGCGGGGGAGTCGGACGTGAACGCCGGCCGCACCTTCGCCGCGGAGCTGCGGGGGCGGCTCGGCGAGGGACGCGTCCTCCGCATCACGCCGACCACCTCGCGCGCGCGCCTCGATTCGCTCCTCCGCCCGGGGGAACGGATGATTCTCGCGACCTTTGTCCGGACCATCGAAGGCGAGGGCCGCTTCGCCGTCGGGGCCCATGTCGCCGCGTGGATCGACTCCGTCGCGTGGACGCGGCCCGTCGCGGTGGTGGCGTTCTCCAACCCCTACGTGCTGCGCGAGTTCAACCGCGTCCCCGCCTACGTCGCGACCTTCGGCCGCGGGGATGCCGTCGAGCGCGCAGCCGCCCGCGCGCTGGCCGGCGCGATCCCGTTCGCCGGACGCGCGCCGATCACCCTCCCCGGCTACTTCCGTGCCGGCGACGGCGCGGACCGCCCGAACGAGCTCCGCCCCCTCGAGGATTCACTCCGCCGCGTGCTCGAGGCCGCCGTGCGCGACTCGGTCTTCCCGGGGGGCATCGCGATCGTCGGGAACCGGGCCGGCATCCTCACCCAGGTGAGCGCCGGCCGCATCGACTGGGCCACCGAAGCGCCGGCACCGACGGTCGAGACGATCTGGGATATGGCCTCGCTCACCAAGGTCGTCGGCCTGACGAGCGCGATGATGCAGCTCGTCGAACAGGGCCGCATCGAGCTCGACGCGCCGGTCCAGCGCTATCTCCCGGAGTGGCAGGGTCGCGGCAAGGACGCCGTCACGATCCGGCACCTCCTGACCCACTCGGGCGGCCTCGCCCCCTTCATCCAGCTCTGGAAGCGCACCTCCAGCGCGGCGGACGCCCGCCGGATCGTGCTCGAGGCGCCCCTCGACACCACACCGGGCGCGCGGATGGTCTATTCCGACCTGGGGGCGATGCTCCTCGGCTGGGTGGTCGAGCGCGTGAGCGGGGAGCCCCTCGATCGCTACCTCGCGGCCCACGTCTTCTCCGCCGCCGGCATGCGGGACTCCCGCTTTCTGCCGCCGGCCTCGCTCCGCGAACGTATCGCCCCCACCGAACGTGACCCGTGGCGCGGCCGCCTCCTCCGCGGCGAGGTGCACGACGAGAACGCGCACCTCCTCGGCGGCGTCTCGGGGCACGCGGGGCTCTTCAGCACCGGGGCGGATCTCGTCCGGTTCGCGCGACTCTACCTGAACGGCGGGGAGCTCGAGGGGGTCCGGATCTTCCAGCCCGAGACGATCCGCCGCTTCACAACCGTCCAGCGCCCTGGCTTCTCGAACCGGGCGCTCGGGTGGGAGGTTCCGACGGGCGGCAACTCCGCCGGTCGACTGATGCGCCCCCCCGCCTTCGGCCACACCGGGTTCACCGGGACGTCGCTGTGGATCGACCCGGCGAACGACCGCTTCGTGATCCTCCTGACGAACCGGGTGAATCCCAGCCGGGAGCGGACGGGGATCGCGCGGGTGCGGACGACGGTGGCCGAGACCGCCGCGACGCTCGCCCCGGCCGGGAACGGCCGTGGGAGCCCCTGAACACCCGGGAGACGACCTCCGTCGCGGTCGCCCCCGATACCCACCGTCCCCCGTCGCTCCGGCGGTGCCGGTGGCCCATCGGGCGCCCGCGACCCTATATTGCGTGCAGCAACTGGGGCGTCAGCCGACGCCCCCAACCCCGCTCGCGGAGGTCCACGATGAGCACGATGAACGCCCCCGAAGTGATGGTTTCGATCACCCCGGCCGCGACGACCGAGGTGCAGAAGTTCATGGCCGCGGAGAACGTCGCCCCCGAAGTCGGCGGCCTGCGCGTGAGCGTGCAGCCCGGCGGCTGCTCCGGCTTCAAGTACTCGCTCCTCATCGAGGACAAGCCGGCGGACGATGACACGGTGCTCCCCCAGGCCGGGTTCAATGTCTTCGTCGACCCGTTCTCGATGCAGTACCTCAACGGCGTGACGATCGACTACGTCTCGTCGATGCAGGGGTCGGGCTTCACGTTCAAGAACCCGAACGCGACCGGCGGCTGCGGCTGCGGGAGCAGCTTCTCCGCTTGAGGTGATGGCGCCCCGGCCGCTGCAGTCGTGCTGCCGGATCGTTCGCGGCGAGGCCCGCGTCCCGTGACGGGACTCGGGCCGTCCCCCCGCTGGAACAGCGGGAGCGGAGCGCGACGCGCATCTTCAACGAGCACGGCGCGCTGGCTCGCGCCGTGGCGGAGCGGATCGCCGGGACGATCCGGCGGGTGAACGCCTCCGGTCGACGGGCGGTGCTCGGGCTCGCGACGGGCTCCACGCCGATCGGCGTCTATCGGGAGCTGGTCCGGATGCATCGTGAGGAGGGGCTGAGTTTCGCGGAGGTCGAGACCTTCAACCTCGACGAGTACCTACCGATGCCTCCGGAGAGCCCGCATTCGTACCACCGCTTCATGTGGACGCACCTGTTCTCGCAGATCGACATCCCACCGGCCCAGGTGCACCTGCTGGATGGGATGATCCCATCTGAGGCCGTAGCCGCCCACTGCGAGGCCTATGAGGCGGCCATCGAGGCCGCCGGGGGGATCGACTTCCAGCTCTTGGGGATTGGCAAGACGGGGCATATCGGTTTCAACGAGCCCGGATCGGGGCTCGAGAGTCGCACCCGGCGTATCCTGCTCGACCGGATCACGCGGCGTGACGCGGCGAGCGGGTTCTTCAGCGAGTCTGCCGTCCCGCGCGAAGCGATCACGATGGGGGTCGCCACCATCCTCGAGGCCCGCGAGATCGCGATTCTCGCCACCGGGGAGCACAAGTCCGCGATCGTACGCCGCGCCGTCGAGGGCGACATCGACCATCGCGTGCCCGCGACCTTCCTCCAGCACCACCCCGCCGCGACCTTCTTCTGCGACGAGGCCGCTGCCGCCGAGCTCACGCGGCAGGCCACGCCTTGGCTCGTCGACGAGGTGCGGTGGACCCCGGCCCTCGAGGTGCGGGCCGTCCTGTGGCTCGCGGAGACGACCGGCACAGCCATCCTGAAGCTCTCAGAGGCCGACTACACCGAGCACCATCTCGGCGCGCTCCTCGCGCGGCACGGCGAAGCCGGCGAAGTCAACGGCAAGGTCTTCTGGTCGCTCACCGAGCGCATCCGCGGCCGATCCAAGCTCCCCAAGGGCGCCCGCATCGTCGTCTTCTCGCCCCACCCCGACGATGACGTCATCTCGATGGGCGGCATCCTGCGGAAACTCGTGCTCAACGGGAATCACGTGGTCGTCGCCTATATGACGAGCGGGAACATCGCCGTCTT
The DNA here is from genome assembly GCA_049428925.1 of Gemmatimonadaceae bacterium. Lineage (GTDB taxonomy): Bacteria > Gemmatimonadota > Gemmatimonadetes > Gemmatimonadales > Gemmatimonadaceae > Pseudogemmatithrix. The sequence goes on along the minus strand of JBMTAR010000034.1, from coordinate 6,609 downwards.
CGACCACGATGTGCGTCGTCACCTCGATCTCCTCGAGCGGATCGCGGCGGAGCAGCGTCTCGGTGACGCCGTCACGTCCCACGTTGCCACGGTGCGATCAGCGCTCGCCGCGAAGCTACCAGGAGCCCCAGACGCCCCCGCCGTCGCCGATCTCAAGCGCATCATTCGCGAGACCGAGGCCGTCAGCAGCCTCGAGACGGTCGGCCTCGCCGCATCGGCGGCGCGGTTCCTCGACCTGCCGTTTTACCAGACGGGGACCATCGAGAAGCGCCCCATCGGCCCGGCAGACGTCGCTGTCGTGCGTGACCTCCTCGAGCGCGAGCGCCCGCATTACTGCTTCGTCGCTGGTGACCTCAGCGACCCGCACGGCACGCACCGGATGTGCAAGGAGGCGATTGACCGGGCACTGGCGACACTGCACCCCGACCGGCCGCGCGGCGTGCAGTCGCCGCCGCCGGACGTCGGCGACGCCGCAGGTGCCCGATGGACGCCGGAGATCTGGCTCTACCGAGGCGCGTGGCAGGAGTGGCCCGTGTCGGAGGCCACTTGGCTCGTCCCGCTGTCGCGCGAGGAACTGCGCCTCAAGATCCAGGCAATCTTCAAGCATCAGTCCCAGAAGGACTCCGCGCCGTTTCCGGGGCAGGACGATCGAGAGTTCTGGCAGCGTGTCGAGGCACGGAACACCGGGACGGCGGCCCTCCTCAATCGACTCGGTCTCGCCGAATACAATGCCATCGAAGCCTATGTCGTTGACTGACGCGTCCACTCCGGCCGGGCCCACGCGATGACCGCGACCTTCACCTCCCTCGACTGGGCGATTCTCCTCGCCTACCTCGCCGGTACCACCTGGCTCGGCGTCCATCTCGGCCGCGGCCAGAGGGACAGCAAGGATTATTTCGTCGCCGGTGGCACGATCCCGTGGTGGGCGGTCTGCTTCTCGATCGTCGCCACGGAGACGAGCGCCCTCACCTTCATCTCGATCCCCGGGCTCTCCTACCTCGGGAACCTCGGGTTCCTGCAGGTGACGGTCGGGTATCTCCTCGGTCGTATCGTCGTCGCCTACACGCTGCTGCCGCGGTATATGGACGGCGAGCTGGTCACCGCCTACGCCTTGCTCGAGCGGCGGTTCGGCGTCGCCACGCGCCGCTTCGCCTCGGTGACGTTCATGTTCACGCGCGCCTTCGGCGACTCGGTGCGTGTCTTCGCGACCGCAATCCCCATCGCGCTCATCCTCGGCCCGATCGTCCCGGCGACGTGGCTGACCCCGATCTCGATCCTCGCGCTCGGCGGCGCCACCGTCCTGTATACGTACCACGGCGGGATGCGCGCCGTCGTCTGGACCGACGTCATCCAAACACTCGTCTACGTCGGCGGCGCCGTCGGGGCCGTCGTGCTCCTCGGGGACGGCATCGCCGGCGGCTGGAGCACGGTGTGGGCCGAGGCCGGCGCGGCCGGCAAGATGGCCGGGTTCGACGCCTCACTCACGCTGCGGCAGCCGCATACCGTCTTTGCGGGACTCCTCGGCGGGGGGTTCCTCGCGATGGCCTCCCACGGCGCCGACCAGCTGATCGTGCAGCGGCTCCTCGCCTCGTCGTCGCTGCCCGATGCCAGAAAGGCGCTCATCGGCAGCGGCATCTTCGTCATCGCTCAGTTCGCCCTCTTCCTGACCATCGGGCTCGGCCTCTGGGTCTTCTACGACGGCACGAGCTTCCCCGCCCCCGACAAGATCTTCCCGACCTACATCGTGCAGGAGATGCCCGCCGGGCTGACCGGCGTTGTGATTGCCGCGATCCTCGCAGCGGCGATGAGCACGATCTCCGGCTCGATCAACTCCCTCGCCGCCGCGACGACGCACGACCTCTGGGTCCCGCTGCGGGGGGCCGGCGCCTCCCCGGCCGCGCTCCTCCGCGTGTCGAAGCGCTTCACGCTCGTGTGGGCGGCCTTCCTGATCGGCGGGGCGCTGCTGTATCGCGCCGAAGGGACGCCGGTCGTGGTGATCGCCCTCTCGGTCGCCTCCTTCACGTACGGCGGGCTCCTGGGCGGATTCTTCCTCGCCCTCGGCTGGCCGCGCGCCATCCAGCGGGATGCCATCCTCGGGATGGCGATCGGGATCGGCGCGATGAGTCTGATCGTCTTCGCTGGCCGAATCATCTCAGCGGTGCCCGCGCTCACCGGCGTGCTGACACCATTCGTCGGGATCGCCTGGCCCTGGTTCGTGCTGATCGGCACCACGATCACCCTCGTCGTGGGTATCTTGTCCTCCTTCACTCACCCAGCGCCCACGGGGGCGCGGTCCGTCTGACCAGGGAATCCAGCGCCATGTCGCAGCTCTTCGTGGGAGTCGATGGAGGAGGCAGCAAGACCGAGGTGGTCGTCGTCGATCGCAAGGGGAAGGAGCGTGCTTCCCGCGTCGGGGACGCCAGCGCCATCCGGCCGGGCGAGGCGCTCCATACGGCTGAGGTGATCACTGACCTCATCCGGGACGCCCTCGTCGAGGCGCAGGGCGAGGTCGGCGAAGATGGCCCCGAGCGGCCCGCGGGACTCGTCGTCGGCGTCGCCGGCGCCGGTCAGGAGTCGGAGCGGCAGGCCCTGCAGCGCATCCTCGAGCGGGCGGATCTCGCGGACGATGTCCTCGTCACGACCGACGCCGAGGTCGCGCTTACGGACGCCTTCGGTGACGGCCCAGGCATCCTGCTGATCGCCGGCACCGGGTCGATCGGCTATGGCCGCGGCCCGACAGGCACCCTCCTCCGGTGTGGTGGCTGGGGCCCGACCTGCGGCGACGAGGGGAGCGGGGCCTGGATCGGGCGCCGCGCCCTCAGCGTGGTGACCGCGTCGCACGACGGCCGCGAGCCGGAGACGAAGCTCGTCGGCGCCCTCCTCACCGCCTTGGAGCTGGAGTCGGTCGAGGGGCTGATCGGCTGGGCGGCCGCTGCGTCGCCCAAGGCGCTCGCGGCCTTCGCCCCGACGGTTCTCACCGTCGCCGCGGACGGCGACCTGCGCGCCAATGCGATCTGCACGCTCGCGGCCGAAGAGCTCGTGCTGCATGTGCGGACACTCGCCCGTCAGCTCTTCGTCGATGAGCGTGCGGCGATCCCGGTGGCACTCTCCGGCGGGATGCTCGGACGCGGCAGCTTCCTGCGTCGCCTGGTGGAGCACCGTTTGAAGCACGCGGTGCCCGGATGCCATCTGAAGGGCGACCAGGTACGCGCCGCGCGCGGGGCAGCGGCGATGGCACGCAGTCGCGCAAAGGCCGCGCGCTAACCGCCGCTACGCGCCCTGCTCGGCCGGTACCCGGGAGGCGTCCCACAGCCCCTCGGACTTCGCCACAAAGGCCGTCGCAGAGAGATCCCCCGAGACGTTGACCACCGTCCGGGTCATATCGAGGATGCGATCGACACCGAGGACGATCGCAATCGCCTCGCCCGGCACCCCCATCATCGCGATGATACCGACGAGGAGCGGAATCGAGCCCCCAGGCACGCCGGCCGCGCCGATCGCCGTGATCACCGACATCACGATGACGACGATCATATTGCCGAGGCTTAGGTCCACGCCGAAGGCCTGACAGAGGAAGATCACGGTGATCCCCTCGAAGATCGCGGTGCCGTTCATGCACATCGTGGACCCGAGCGGCAGGACGAAGCCCGCGATCCGGTTGGGGATGCCGAGCCCCTCCTCGGCCGTCTTGAGCGCTGCCGGGAGCGTCGCCGAGCTGGAGCTCGTACTGAACGCCGTGATCAGCGTGCCGCGCACGCGGGAGAAGAAGACCTTCGGGCTCAACCCGATGACGAACTTCAGGATGAGCGAGAGATTCACGAACATGTGGAGGAGCAGTGCGCCGAGGACCACGAGGACGTACGCCCCAAGCGGCTTCAGAAGCGCGAACCCGAACTTTGACGTGACCCCGAAGATGAGTCCTGCGACGCCGTACGGGGCGAGCTTCATCGCCATTCCGACGATCACGGTCACGGCGTCATTGATGGCCTCCAGCACCTTGATCATCGGCTCGGAGCGCTCGCGCCGCATCTGCGTCAGCGCGGCGCCGAACATCAGGCCGAAGAAAATCACGCCGAGCATGTCGAAGTCCGCCGCGGACTTCACCGGGTTGCGCGTGACGATGTTCACGAAGGTGTTGATGCCAAAGCCGCCCTGCTGCCCGGCCTCGATCTTCGCCGCCGCATCGCCCGCGAAGGCGGTCATCAACTCGGTCTTTACCGCATCCGGGACGGCATCACCAGGACGTACGAGGCTGACGGCGAGGAGCCCAAAGGCGGCGGCGATGAAGGTGGTCCCGAGGAAATACCCGATGGCTTTTCCGCCCACCTGCCCCACCTTCCGGAGGTCTCCGAGGCCCGCCACACCGAGCGCGATCGACGAGAAGACGAGCGGCATCACCACCATGAACAGCATCCGCAGGAAGATCTGGCCGACGGGACCGGCGAGGTACGTGTTCACGAACCCCACTGCCGGGTCATCCTTGCCGAGCTGCGTGTTGACCAGAATCCCCGCCGTGGCGCCGACGACGAGCGCGAGCAGAATCTTGGTGTGGAGCTTCATGCCGGTGCCGCTGTTGCCGATCGATTCACCCATGGGATTCCGAGACCTCTGAGGCGAGCGGGGGGAGACCGCGACGGAGCCGCGAGTGCCGGGCCCCATACAGGAAGTAGAAGACGAGCCCGATGACGAGCCAGACGCCGAAGCCCTGCCAGGCCATCACCGGCAGCCCGCGCATCACGAAGAGACAGGCCGCCGCCCCGGTGAGCCCGACGAGCCAGACCGCCGGCACCTTGAAGGGACGCGGCCGGTCGGGCTCGATGACGCGGAGCACGAGGACGCCAACGCAGACCAGCGTGAAGGCGAAGAGGGTCCCGATGTTGGTGAGGTCATACGTCGCCGCATCGTCGGCGACGAGCGCCCCGAGCGCCACGCACGCTCCGGTCAGCATCGTCGTGATGTGTGGCGTGCGGTACTTCGGGTGCAGCTTCGCGGCAAACGGCGGGAGCAGCCCATCACGCGCCATCGCATAGAAGATGCGGGGCTGTCCGTACTGGAAGACGAGGAGGACGGCCGACATCGACACGACGGCCCCGAGCGCAATGATCCAGGAGAAACGCGTCAGCCCGGCCACCTCGAAGGCGTGCGCGAGCGGGTCGGCACTCTTGAGTTGGAGGTAGGGGACGAGCCCCGTCGCCACCGCCCCCACGATCACGTAAATCAGCGTGCACGCGGCGAGTCCAAGGAGAATCCCACGCGGCATCGTCCGCTGCGGATCCTTGGTCTCCTCCGCAGCCGTCGAGATCGCATCGAACCCGATGTACGCGAAGAAGGCGATCGCCGCGCCCTGGTGGATCCCCGTGAACCCATTCGGGGCGAAGGGGCGATAATTCGCGGGATCGATGTGCTGCACGCCGACGATCACAAAGAGCGCGAGCACGGCGAGCTTGACCAGCACCATCGCGTTGTTCACCCGTGCGCTCTCCCGCACCCCGAGCACGAGGAGCCAGGTGATGGCGCACACGATGAGGAACGCTGGGAGGTTCACGAGCAGCGGAATCCCAGCAAGGCGCGGCGCCTCCATGAGCAGCGCCTGCATCGCCTCGGCGTGCGCCCCCGCCCCGGCCGCCCCGGCCTGCACCTGGTAGTACCCATGCGTCAGCCAGCCCGGGAGGTGGAACCACGGCGAGACAAGCGATTCGAAGTAGCCCCCCCACGCAATTGCCACGGCCACGTTCCCCACCGCGTACTCGAGGATCAGGTCCCACCCGATGATCCAGGCCACGAGCTCCCCGAGCGAGGCGTAGCTGTACGCATAGGCTGAGCCCGCCTGCGGAATCATCGACGCGAGCTCGGCGTAACAGAGCGCGGCGAGGGCGCAAACGGCGCCGAGGAGGAGGAAGCTGATGACGAGCGCAGGACCGGCGCCGTAGCGGATCACCTCGCCAGAAGCGGAGATCTCCCCCGCCGCGGCGGTGCCGAGCGTCGAGAATATGCCGGCGCCGATGACGGCGCCGATGGAGAGGGCGACAAGGTCGCGCGTGCCGAGGGTGCGGGCGAGGCCGCTACCGGTGCTGTCGAGGGACGCGATCGGCTTCCGCGCCCAGAGGGGGGAGGGCATAGCGGGAAGCTACGGCCCGCCGTCTGACGTCACCAGTCAGGCCCGGGGATCAGCCGACCGAAGGGCGAGGCGACGGGGACCTGCGGCGCGTGGCGCTCAGGGCACCGCGACCGTGACGGAGACGGTATCGCGCACCGGCGTTCCATCTGCCCGCACGGCGGGTCGGAAGCGGTACTCCGCGAGCGTCTCTCGGATCCGACGATTGTAGCCGTTGTCTTTCGACGGATTGAATGCAATCAACGTGGCGCGCCCCCGCTCGTCCACGTCGAACCACGCCACCATTGTGTACGGACGCACCTTGTTCGGGACCGGCATCGGCAGCAGCGCCAGATTGGTCACCTGTGGCGGATAGACCTCATCGCCACCCCCACCCGTCCCGGGTCCCGTTGCCGACCCTCGCCCGGTCCCGACGCCAGACCCGACCCCCCCCCCGCTCCCCGGTCCACTCCCACCGGACCGGTCGGCTCCGGTGCCCCCCCCCCGGCCCGGGG
>JBMTAR010000033.1:0-15267 GCA_049428925.1 Gemmatimonadaceae bacterium | reverse complement strand
GACCCGCACGGCGACCCGCACGGCGACCCGCACGGCGACCCGCACGGCGACCCGCGCCGGACCTCCGCCGATTCGGCCGTGCCCACGATGCCCATGACCCTCCCCAAAGCCAGCGAGCTCGCACATCGCGGCCCGAGCGCGCGCGCCGCCGCGCGGGCGCTCCGCGAAGCCATCGAGCGGGGCGATCGCGCCGCCACCCCGGCCGCGATGGACGAACTCAACGACCTCCTTCGCCTCGCCGAGGAGTGACGATGCGCCCCGATTTCCGTGCCGTCCTGGGCATCGCCCTCAGCGCCGCACTGCTCTGGCTCACCCTCCGCGATGTCGCACTCGCCGATGTCGCTCAGCGACTCCGCGGGTCCGACCCGTTCCTCTGGGCGCTCTGCACCCTCACCGCCACCGCGATCTTCCCGCTCCGCGCGCGCCGCTGGCAGGCGATCCTCGCCCCGCTGGGACCACGGGTCCCGCTCGCCCCCCTGTGGGAGGCCACCGCGATCGGGATGATGGTGAATAACGTTGTCCCCGCCCGCGCCGGCGAGTTCGCGCGCGCCATCAGCCTGACCCAACGGCACCCGACGCTCGGTCTCGGGGCCACCCTCGGCTCCCTCGTCGTCGATCGCCTTTTCGATGGGACGATGGTGCTGACCCTCCTCCTCCTCGCGACCCTCGATCCGGCCTTCCCCGCTGAGGCGACGGTGTTCGGATGGCGGGCCGGTGAGATCGGCCTCGCTGCGGCGGCGGTACTCGGCGTGGTACTGCTCGGACTCCTCCTGCTCCTCGTCGCACCCGAGCTCGTGACGGGGCTCATCGACCAAACCGTCGGACGGCTCGCGCCAGCGGTCGGTACGCGCCTCCGGACTCTGATCGCGTCGTTCGCCGCCGGCGTCGCGGTGCTGCGCTCCCCCGCGCGTGTCGGCGAGGTCGCGTGGTGGACCCTGCTGCACTGGCTCACCAACGCGCTGGCGTTCTGGCTCGGCTTTCGGGCGCTTGGCATCGACGCCCCCTTCAGCGCCGCGCTCTTCCTGCAGGGCGTGATCGCGATCGGCGTCTCGATCCCGCAGGCCCCGGGGTTCTTCGGGGTCTTCGAGGCCACCGGCAAGGCGGGGCTCGCGCTCTACGCCGTCGCCGCGGAACCGGCGGTCACCTGGGCGCTCGGCTTCCACCTGCTCTCCTTCGTGCCGATCACCGCGCTCGGCGCCTGGTATCTCGCCCGGCAACCGTGGCGTCTCCGCGATCTCATCGGGCGGGCCCGGAGCGGCACGTGACGCTGGCACGGGCCCGGCTCGCCGCGCAGGCGAAGGTCAACCTCGGCCTCCGCGTCCTCGGACGCGAACCGAACGGCTACCACCAGCTCGAGACGCTGTTCGCGCGCATCGACCTCGCCGACGATCTCGTCATCACGCGAACGGCGCACGGCTGTACGCTCGACTGCACAGGGGCCGACGTCGGCCCCGTCGAGCGCAACCTCGCGTATCGCGCGGCCCTCGCGTACCTCGAGGCGAGCGGTTGGGCGACGGGACTCGCGATCGAACTCACCAAGCGGATTCCCGCCGGTGGCGGGCTCGGTGGCGGGAGCGCCGACGCCGGGGCCGTCCTGCGACTCCTGAACGCGATGGCCCCGACGCCGCTCCCGCCGGACACGCTGGCGTCGATCGCGCTCGGCCTCGGCGCCGACGTGCCCTTCCTGGCGACATCCGCGCCGCTCGCGCTCGCTTGGGGGCGTGGCGAACGGCTCCTGCCCGTCCCATCGTTGCCAGCACGGGAGGTGCTGCTCGCGCTCCCGCCCTTCGGCGTCGAGACGAAGGCGGCGTTCGGGTGGCTGGCCGCGGAGCGCGCCGGCGCTCGCGGCGAACCCCCGGTGCCGATCACCGCCGATCAGGTCACCACCTGGTCAGGTGTCTCCGCATGGAGCCGGAACGACCTGGAGGGGCCGGTCGAGGCGCGCCACCCGACCCTCGCATCGCTGCGCGACGCAATGATCGGCGCGGGCGCCGAGCTGGCACGGATGAGTGGGTCGGGCTCGACCGTGTTCGGCGTCTTCGCGGGGGATGCGCCCCCCGAGGTCGCCGGGGCACCCCCGAAGACTCGGTGGGTCCGTAGCTATCTGGTCGGGCAGGTGGCTCCCGTCGAGCCGCTGGACTAACTTCGACTCGTTCGCCGCTGCCCCTTCGTCCAACGGCAGGACATCGCACTTTGGATGCGAGAATGGTGGTTCGAATCCACCAGGGGCAATCTGAGAGGGCCACCGAGGGGCAACTGCGGGCGCCATCGGCACTTGCGTCGCCGCGCCCCCTGCCGTCCGAGCCCGGTCCCGCCTATGTTTCGGGGCTCTCGATTCCTTCTCTGACCTCGGCGCGACGAACTCGCCTATGGACGGCCTCTCAGTCCCCATCCGCGGCTTCCGGATCCTGACCGGCACGGCAAACCCGCCGCTGGCCGAGGCGATTGCCGCGTCGCTGGGCATCGACCTCTGCAAGACCACCGTGACGCGTTTCGCGGACGGCGAGGTCTTCGTGCGGCTCGACGAGAACGTGCGCGGGGCCGATGTCTTCATCGTCCAGCCGACGAACCCGCCGGCTGACAATCTGATGGAGCTCCTGCTCCTGATCGACGCCGCCCAGCGCGCCTCCGCAGCGCGCATCACTGTGGTAATGCCGTACTACGGCTACGCGCGACAGGACCGAAAGGACCAGCCTCGCGTCGCGATCGGCGCCAAGCTCGTCGCGAACATGATCATGCGCGCGGGAGCCGACCGGGTCCTCGGGCTCGATTTTCACCAGCATCAGTTGCAGGGATTCTTCGACATCCCCGTCGATCACCTGTACGCGGCGCCGGTGTTCACGGCGCACTATCGGAAGAAGAACCTGACCGATCCGGTGGTCGTCGCCCCCGACGTCGGTGCGGCGAAGATGGCCCGTGGCTTCGCGAAGCGTCTCAATGCCTCGCTCGCGATCATCGACAAGCGGCGGCCGGCGGCGAACGTGGCCGAGGTGGTGAACGTCGTCGGCGACGTGGAGGGACGCGACTGTCTCCTGGTGGACGACATGATCGACACCGCGGGGACCGTCAGCGAGGCCGCGCGGGCGCTCAAGAAGCTCGGCGCCCGTGATGTGTACGTCTGCGCGACCCACGGGCTACTCAGCGGCCCGGCCGTCGAGCGGCTCCGCGACGCGCCGATCACCGAGATCGCGATCACCGACTCACTCGCGACACCGGAGCACAAGCGCTTCCCGACGCTGGCGATCCTCTCGGTTGGAGAATTGTTGGCCAAGGCGATTCGTTTCACGCACGCGGACCAGTCGGTGAGTTCGCTGTTCGACTGAGGCGCGTTGCTGGTTGCTGGTTGCTGGTTGCTGGTTATTGGACGCTGGATGCTGGATGCTGTTCCTTTTCCCCTCGGCGCGACGCTGGGCCGGATCTCCCGGGCACCCACGTAGCGCGCCGAATCTCACGAGGTAGTTCCAATGTCGACCGTTTCGTTCTCCGCCACCACGCGCAACACCACCGGCAAGGGTGTGGCTCGCAAGCTCCGCGCCGCCGGCCAGGTTCCCGCCGTGATCTACGGCCACGCCCGGCAGCCGCAGCCGCTCGCGCTCGACCACCACAAGCTGCAGCTCCTCCTCGAGAAGTATCCGTACCAGAGCACCGTCATTGCACTCGACATCGACGGGAAGACGAGCAATACGCTCATCCGTGAGATCCAGCGCCACCCGTTCAAGAAGCAGATCGTCCACGTCGACTTCCAGGAGCTCGTCGCCGGCGAGACGGTGACGGTCCGCGTGCCGATCCACTTCACGGGCACCCCGGAAGGCGTCCGCCTCGGTGGCGGCCTGCTCGACCAGGTGCTCCACGAGCTCGAGATCGCGTGCGACCCGTCGAACATCCCGGGCCACATCACCCTCGACGTGACGGCGCTCGGCATCGGGCAGTCGATCCACGCTGGCGAGGTGCCGCTCCCGGCCGGCGTGTCGCTCCACTCGACGCCGGACGCGACGGTCTGTGTCTGCGCCGCGCCGCGCGTTGAGGCCGAGGCGGCCACGGCTGAGGCGGGCGCGGGCGAGCCGGAGCTGATCCGGAAGGCCAAGGCCGACGAGTCGGCCGAGGCGAAGTAAGTCAGACGCCAGGTACGCCGAGCGCGACGATGAAGGTCATCCTCGGGCTCGGCAATCCCGGCGCAGAGTACGTCGACACGCGACACAATGTGGGATGGTGGGTGCTCGACCATCTCGCCGAGTCGTGGCGGTGCGACGGGTGGCGGAAGGACGGCGAGGCCCTCACGACATCGGGGTCCGTCGGCAGCGTGAAGGTGCGGCTCGTGAAGCCGCTGACGTTCATGAACCTCTCCGGGGCGGTCCTCAAACCCTGGCTCCGACGCCCGTTCTGGGCCGCGGCCGCCGACCTGATGGTCATCTCGGACGAGGTGCAGTTGCCGGTGGGTGCGTTCCGCTTCCGCGCGAAGGGGTCCGCCGGCGGGCACAACGGGCTGAAGAGCATCGAGCAGGCGCTCTCCGGCCAGGAGTACGCCCGACTTCGGATCGGGGTCGGGCCGAACGACCCCCAGCGCCGCATCGGCGATCTCGCCGACTACGTGCTCGGGGACTTCGGGAAGCAGGAGGCTGCCGACGTGCGCGCTCTCTTCCCGACGTTGGAACAGGCGCTGCGGCAATGGACCGCCGATGGCATCCTGCCGGTGATGAACGCGTTCAATCGGTGACGGCCGGGCGTTATCGCCCACCGCGGGTCGCCTTCCCGTAGTTGAGGTTCCCGCTGTCGGCCGTCAGCCTTCGGTTTCTTCGTTGCAGTCCCACCTCCCCCTCCCCTTCCTCCCATGCTCGAGAATCTGACGATCTATGCCCTCGGGATCGGGGTGGCCGGCCTCATCGCCTGCTACCTCACCTATGCCGGCATCGTGCGCAACGCCCCCGGCTCGCAGGCCATGCAGGACCTGGCCGAGGAGATTCGCAAGGGCGCGATGGCGTTCTTGAAGCGCGAGTACACCGTCCTCGTGCCGTTCCTCCTTGTGGTGGCCGGGCTCCTGAGCTGGGCCCTCAACATCGAGACCGGCATTGCCTACGTCCTCGGCGGGCTCTGCTCGATTATGGCCGGCTGGGCCGGGATGACATCGGCCACCAAGGCGAACGTCCGCACGTCCGAAGCCGCTCGGGCGCAGGGCCAGGCCGCGGCGCTCCGCATCGCCTTCGGGGGCGGCGCGGTGATGGGGCTCGCCGTCGCGTCGCTCGGCCTCCTCGGCGTCACCGGCGTCTTCCTCTGGCAAAAGGGGCTCCTCGGGGGCTCCGGCTACCAGTCCTTCGGCGAGATCATCTCCGGCTTCGCGATGGGCGCCAGCTCGATCGCCCTCTTCGCCCGCGTCGGCGGCGGCATCTACACGAAGGCCGCGGATGTCGGCGCTGACCTCGTCGGCAAGGTCGAGGCGGGGATTCCCGAGGACGATCCGCGCAATCCGGCCACCATCGCCGACAACGTCGGCGACAACGTGGGTGACGTCGCCGGACTCGGCGCCGACATCTTCGAGTCGTACGTCGGCGCGATCATCGCGACCATCGCGCTCGCTGCGAGCTCGACGCTCATCCCGGAGGAGAGCCGCTTCGCGGCGCTCCTCCTGCCGATCGGCTACACCGCCGCCGGCCTCGCCGCCTCGCTCATCGGCATCTTCCTGATGCGCGTCCTCTCGAAGGGCGACCCGGCGAACGCGCTCCGGGCGGTCACGTTCATCGCTGCGGGGCTCTTCCTCGCGTTCGCGTACGTGCTCACGCAGCAGATCCCGCTCAACATGGTGAACCCCGAGACCGCAGAGGCCTTCCCCGCCCTCGGCCCCTGGTTCGCCGTCGTCGCGGGCACCGTCTCCGGCGTCGCCATCGGTCTCGTGACCGAGTACTACACCGCCGCGGGCCCCGTGCTGCGCATTGCCGAGTCGTCCAAGACCGGCCCGGCCACGAACATCATTGCGGGCCTCGCCGTCGGCATGGAGTCGACGATCGTCCCCGTGCTCCTGATCTGCGGCGCAATGTTCGTCGCCGTCTGGGCGGCCGGGCTCTACGGCGTCGCGATCGCTGCGGTCGGCATGCTCGCCACGGTCGGCGTGACGATGTCGGTCGATGCCTACGGCCCGATTTCGGACAACGCCGGCGGCATCACCGAGATGAGCCATCTCGGCCCTGAGGTCCGCAAGATCACCGACGGCCTCGATGCCCTCGGCAACACCACGGCCGCCATCGGCAAGGGCTTCGCGATCGGGTCGGCCGCGCTCACCGCGCTGGCGATGTTCGCCGCCTACGCCTCCGCGGTCGGCCTCGACAGGGAAGGCCTGAACCTCGTCGATCCGATGGTCGTCATCGGCCTCTTCATCGGCGGCGTGATGCCCTTCTTCGTGGGCGCGCAGACGATGACCGCGGTCGGCCGTGCGGCGCAGGGGATGGTGGAGGAGGTCCGCCGCCAGTTCCGCGAGATCCCCGGCCTGCTCGAGGGGAAGCCGGGCGTGAAGCCCGACTCGGCACGCTGCGTCGACATCTCCACCACGGCCGCATTGCGGGAGATGATTCTCCCCGGCATCGCCTCGGTGCTCCTCCCGGTCATTGTCGGGAAGTTCCTCGGCGTGAAGGCGCTCGGCGGCCTCCTCGCCGGTGCCACCGTGACGGGCGTGATGATGGCGCTCTTCATGGCCAACGCCGGCGGCGCGTGGGACAACGCCAAGAAGGCGATCGAAGGCGGCATCATGGGCGGCAAGGGCTCCGATCCGCACAAGGCCGCCGTCGTCGGCGACACGGTGGGTGACCCGTTCAAGGACACCAGCGGCCCGGCGATGAACATCCTCATCAAGCTGATGAGCGTGGTCAGCCTCGTCCTCGCCCCCTGGTTCCTCAGCTGATCCGTTCGCTCGCGAAATGACAAAGGGGAGGCCCGTCGGCCTCCCCTTTGTCATTTCGCTCCGCTCCGCCCCACAACGGGGGCACTCGTCGCTGCCCAGCCACGTTCACCTCGAATGGGATCGGGGGCGTCATCGAATCTCCGCGCGCCATTACCTTTCGTCGCGGTCTCCACCTCCTGCCCTTCCCACGGATGCTCAGCCTCGGCATCGTCGGCCTCCCGAACGTCGGCAAGTCCTCGCTCTTCAACGCCCTCACGGCCGCCAAGGCTGAGGCGGCGAACTATCCATTCTGTACCATCGACCCCAACGTCGGCGTCGTCACCGTCCCGGACCCACGCCTCGATCGGCTGGCCGAGATCGTGCGTCCCGAGCGGACAGTCCCGGCGGCGGTGCAGTTCGTCGACATCGCCGGACTCGTGAAGGGGGCCTCGCAGGGCGAGGGGCGTGGGAACGCCTTTCTTTCGAACATCCGCGAGACCGATGCGATTGTGCACGTCGTTCGCTGCTTCGACGACCCCGACGTCATCCACGTGGACGGCAGTGTGAACCCGGCGCGTGACCGCGAGACGATCGAGTTCGAGCTCGCCCTCGCCGACCTGAGTGTGGTCGAGAAGCGGCTCGACAAAGCGAAGCGCGCGGCGAAGACGGGGGACAAGGCCGCCGCCACCGAAGCCGCCGCCCTCGAGAAGGCGCAGGGGCCGCTCGCCGACGGCCGCGCCCTCTGGCACGTCGCCCTCACGACCGAGGAGCGCGAGCTCCTCAAGCCGCTGCAGCTGCTCACGCTCAAGCCGATTCTCTACGCGGCGAACGTCACGGACGCCGAGCTCACCGGCACCGAAGGGCCATACGTCACCGCGCTCCGGGCCGCGATTGCCGCGGACCACGAGCCCGCGGAGGTCGTGACCTTCTCGGCGAAGATCGAGTCAGAGCTCGCCGAGCTCCCGGCTGAGGACCGCGCGGACTTTCTCGCGTCACTCGGCCTCGAGTCGGCGGGGCTCGATCGGCTCATCCGCGCCGGGTACCACCTCCTCGGCCTACAGACGTATTTCACCGCCGGCGAAAAGGAGGTCCGCGCCTGGACCATCAAGCAGGGTGACACCGCCCCGAAGGCGGCGGCGGTGATCCACACCGACTTCGAGCGCGGGTTCATCCGCGCGGAGACCGTCGCGTACGACGACTTCGTCGCGCTCGGTGGCTGGAAGGGCGCGAAGGAGAAGGGTGCCGTCCGCAGCGAGGGGAAGGAGTATCTCGTGAGGGATGGCGACGTCCTGCTGTTCCGCTTCAACGTCTGACCTCATCCCGCCCGGGACCGGGCGGCCCGTCCCGGAGGTGCCGATGCAGCATCGAGCCGTCGCCACACCCGCCGTCCGTCAGCGTCCGCGCCTCCAGCCGCTCGGCACCATGGGCACCGCGCTCCTGCTAATCCTGCTCGCCGCCCCGCGTGCGGAGGCGCAGGACCCCGCCGTCCTCGTCCCCCCCGACCTCGCCGCCGCCCAGGCGGCGTATGATCGGGCACCCCAGGACCGGGACGCGCTGATCTGGCTCGGTCGCCGCATCGGCTACACCGGCGCGTATCAGCGCGCGATCGACCTCTACACGCTCGGGCTGCAGCGGCACCCGGAGTCCCCGTTCCTCCTCCGCCATCGGGGGCACCGCTTCCTTTCGATCCGCGACACCCGACGGGCGCGCGCGGACCTGGAGCGCGCGTGGGCCGTCGTGCGGTCCTGGCCCGATGTCGTCGAGCCGGATGGTCAGCCGAATGCCCGTGGCATCCCGACGAGTTCGTTGCACTCCAACATCCGCTATCACCTCGCGTTGGCGTACTTCCTCGATGGGGACTTCGCCCTCGCCGAGCCGATCTGGGCGGAGGATGCGCGCGTGGCATCGAACCTCGACCAGCGCGTGGCGGCGACCTACTGGTGGGTGCTCTCCCTCGCGCACCTCGGCCGCCGCGCGGAGGTCGCGCAGGTACTCGCCCCGATCGACCCTTCGTGGGACATCATCGAGAACGGGAGCTACCACCGTCTGCTGCTCTGGATGAAGGGCGCCCTCCCGGCGGAGCATCTCCTGCCCGCCGATGCGAGCGTGCTGGAGCGCCAGACGATCGGGAACGGGATGGGGCAGTGGCACGCCGCCAACGGTCGGGTCGAGGAGGCGCGGGCGGCATGGCAGGGGGTGCTCATGGGCAACCCGGCCCCGAGCTTCGGGGTTCTGGCGGCAGAGCGGGGGCTCGACCGGCTGCGGTAGCCGGACGGGCTTCCGTCGGCCTCGAGTCGGTGGGAGGATGCCGAGCCCGGTGGCCTGTTGACCCGGGCGGCGGGTCTCGGGTAGAATTATGGGCTGTTCACATCCGGGTCCCCGCGCCGACGCCCGTCGGCCGGACATCCCCGCTCTCCTCCCGCGTCGGCAACCCGCGGGGGGCGATCACGACCAAAGGGAGGATTGCCACATTGTCTCGTGAATACGAGGCGGTGTACATCTTCGACGCCGGACTCGAAGACACCGCCATCGCCGAGAAGCTGGAGAAGCACCATGCGCTCCTCGGCACCACCGCGCCCATTACGCTGGATCACTGGGGCCGGCGCCAGCTCGCCTACAAGATCGGCACCAAGGAGACGGGCTACTACGTCGTCGCGCGGTTCCACGCCGACGCCGCGGCCCTGCCGGAGTTCGAGCGTGCCCTCAAGCTCGACGACGGGGTCATCCGCTACCTGGTCTCGGTGCACGAGCATGAGCTCGGCGCGCCGCCGATGACCGAAGAGCAGCTCGCCGCCCGTCGGGCGCGCGATGCCGACGACGACGAGGACGAGGAGTAACCCATGCGCCGTTCCCGAAAGGTTTGCCCGGTCACCGAGGCCGGTATCCGCTTCATCGATTACAAGGATGAGCGTTTCCTCTCCCGCTTCATCACCGACACCGGGAAGATCCTCCCGAGCCGGCTGAGCGGGGTCGACGCACGCCATCAGCGGCAGCTCGCGAAGGCCATCAAAAAGGCTCGCTACCTCGCGCTGCTCCCGTACACCCGCAGCCAGTCGGCGCAGTAACCGAGGGCGGCGTGGCGGAGCACGTTGAGCCGCCGCGGGAGCGTGGGATCTGGGCACCGCTCGGCGTCCTGATCCTCCTCTCGTATCTCGGGCAGGTCCCGCTGTTTCGCATTCTGATTCCTATCCCCGTCCCGTTGGTGGCGTTGGCCCCGCTCGTCGCGGCCGCGGCGCTCGCGGGATGGCGGCGCGAGGGAGGACTCCCTGTCCTGCCGGTCTTCTGGCTCACGACGGCGGCGGCCCTCCTCTGGCGGCTCCTGCAGGTGGGTGGGGCGTTCGCGCCACTCGCCGGTGGGTGGCTCCTCCTCCTCGCCCTCGCGTTCACCGTGCGTCTCGTCCGCTGGCCCGATCGGCCGATGCTGACACAGGCGGCGTGGAGCGTGGGGGTGGCCGGCGCGGCAACGTTGCTGGTCCTGACGGTCTCTCCGGGCGGGCTCGCGGGTGCCGTCACCGCCGTCAGTGAGGAACTCGGCGCCCGGTCCCTCTCGGCGAGCCGTGAGTGGCAGGCGATGACGACCACAGCGGCCTGGCAGGAGCTGGCGGCCTCGTCGCCCGTGTGGGCGGAGATGGCGACCGAGGTGGAGCGACAGCTTGGCACCTGGCCCGCGAGGGTCCGGCCGCTCTTCCCCGCCCTCGTCGTGCTGCAGTCGCTGCTGCTCCTCGCGCTGGCGTGGGCGCTGGTGCATCGGCTTGGGCGGCGGCGCATCGGCCCACCGATGTCTCCGCTGCGTCGCTTTCGGTTCGACGACCGCGCCATCTGGGGCGTCGTGCTGGGACTGGCACTCGTGGCCTTGCCTGGCGGCGGTCTCGTCCAGCAGGGGGGATGGAATCTGCTCGTGGTCTTCGGCGCCCTCTACGCGATCCGCGGGGTGGGCGTGATGGTGTGGTTCCTGGCACCGGGATGGTGGCAGAAGGTGGCGTGGGGGGTGCTGACCCTCCTCTTCTGGCCGGTGATCGGGGCGGTGGCGGTCGGGCTCGGGCTCGGCGACACCTGGTTTGTCTGGCGCCGCGACCCGCGGCGAGAATCCCAACGTGTGGAGTGAAACAATGGAAGTCATCCTTCGGCAGGCGGTCGACAACCTCGGGCACCCCGGGGACATCGTGGAGGTCTCCTCGGGCTACGCCCGGAACTTCCTCCTTCCGCGCGGCGTCGCCTTCGAGGCGACCCCCGGGAACAAGAAGCGCATCGCGCAGGAGAAGGAGCGGCTCGAAGCCGCCGAGAACGCGCGCCGCGCCGCCGCGCAGACCATCGCGGACCGGCTCGCGGAGGTCTCCCTCACCTTCTCCGCAAAGGTCGGCGAGGAGGGGAAGCTGTTCGGCTCGGTCACCGCGACGGACATCGCGCATCAGCTCGAGGCCCAGGGCTTCACCGAGGTCGAGAAGCGGATGATCGACCTGCACGAGCCGATCAAGGCGCTCGGCGTCTACAAGGTCGCGATCCGGTTGCACGCCGATGTGAAGCCCGAGATCAAGGTCTGGGGCATCAAGGCCTGCGGGCGGCCCCACGGGCGGCAGCCGAAGCGGCGGGCCCGCGACGCGGGGCCGCCCCTTCGGCCCTCCCCGCGCTTGCATCGCCCTGCCCCCGACGGAACCTTTCGACCCATCCCGGGTTCGCTCCACCACCCACCTGATGCCCTCCGTGGTCTCCGCTCCCCCTGCCGTCCTGCAGGTCGCCCGTCAGGCGGCGACCGTCCTCTCCGATCAGAAAGCGGTCGACGTGACCCTGCTCGACCTCCGAGGAGTCACCGATATGGCCGACTACTTCCTCGTGGCCAGCGGCACCTCGGACACGCACGTCCGCGCGACCGCCCAGCATGTGCTCGACCGATTGAAGGCCGAGGGGATGACCGTCCATTCCGTCGAGGGGCTCGAGCAGGGCCGCTGGGTCCTCCTCGACTACGTCGACGTCGTCGTGCACCTGTTCCACCCGTCCCTGCGCTCGTACTACCAGCTCGAACGCCTGTGGGGCGACGCCGCCGTCGTCCCGCTCCCCGCCCCCTCCGCGTGACCTCCGCGTGCGCCCTCGACTGACGTTCCGCGTCACCCTCGCCGCCCTCCTCGCCCTGATCGCGCCCGACCTCGGCGCCCAGGGAGGCTATTTCGGGCAGAACCACGTCCAGTACCGCACCTTCGACTGGCAGGTCCTGAAGACCGAGCACTTCGACGTGCACTACTACCCCGAGCTGGAGACCGCGGCCCGGTACGCGGGGCAGATGGCGGAGCGGTCGTATGCTCGCCTCTCGCGGCTTCTCGGGCACGAGTTCCGTGAGCGGAAGCCGATTCTGATCTATGGATCGCGTACCGAGTTCGCGCAGAACAACGTCACCGGCGACCTCGGCGAGGGCACGGGCGGCGTCACCGACGCGCTGCGGCAGCGCAACATGTTCTTCTTCTCCGGCGACCTTGGGGAGGCGGAGCATGTCCTGACGCACGAGATGGTGCACGTCTTCCAGTACGACATCCTCGCGCGCGGGCAGACGGGCGACCTGCAAGGGCTCGCCCAGGTGAATCCCCCCCTCTGGTTCGTCGAGGGGATGGCGGAGTACCTCTCGATCGGCCCGGCGCACACGTACACCGACGCGATCCTCCGCGACGCGGCGTTGAACGGCAACATCCCGACGGTCGAGGAGATGACGGAGCGCCCCGACCTCTACTTCCCCTACCGATTCGGTGAGGCCCTGTGGTCCTACGTCGGGCGGCGCTGGGGGGACGAGGTCGTCGGCGAGATCCTGCAGGCCTCAGCGAGTGTCGGCGTGGACCGCGCATTCCGACGCTTTCTTGGCCTCGACCTCGAAGACCTCGGCGAGGAGTGGCGCGACGAGGTGCAGCAGCGGTATCTCCCGCAGGTGGCGCAGCTCGAGCGGCCGCGCCGTACGGCGGCCCCGCTGCTCAACGCTCGGCGCACCGGTGGGGTGATCCCGGTCTATGTGGCACCGTCGCTCTCCCCCGACGGGAAGCAGATCGCCTACATCTCGACGGGGAGCCTGCTCCGTGCCGAGGTCTTCCTCGACCTCTACCTCGCGGACGCGACCACCGGGAAGCGGCTCGCGCGCCTGACCAAGAGCACGCTCGACCCCGAGTTCGAGGAGCTCCGCTACCTGTATTCGCAGGGCGCGTTCTCCCCCGACGGGCGGTACTTCGCCTTCACCGCACAGCGGCGCGGCCGCGACGTGCTGTACGTCTACGACGTGCGTCGGCGGCGGGTGGCGCGCCGCCTCGACACCGATCTGCAGGCGATGATGGGGCCGAGCTGGTCGCCGGACGGGCGGAAACTCGTCTTCAGCGGTGCCTCGGGCGGGTTGTCGGACCTGTACATGATCGACGCCGACGGGCGGAATCTCACCCGCCTCACCAACGACCATTACGGCGACCTGATGCCGCAGTGGTCCCCCGACGGGCAGCGCATCGCCTTCGTGAGCGAGCGCGGGCCGCAGACCGACCTCGCTTCGCTCACCCTCGGGGCGTGGCGCATCAGCGTCCTCGACCTCACCAGCGGCGAGGTCGAGGTGCTGCCAGAGCAGGCCGGCAAGAACATCAATCCGCAGTGGGCGCCGGACGGCCAGTCGGTCGCCTTCGTCTCCGACCGCACCGGGATCGCCCAGATCTTCCTCTTCGACCTCGGGACGCGCGAGCACTACCAGCTCACACGGTTCGTCGGCGGGGTGCTCTCCATCACGGAGAACAGTCCGGTGATGACGTGGGCGCGTGAGGCGGACAAGCTCGCCTTCACCTACCACGACGACGGGCAGTTCACGATCTGGAGCATCGTGAACCCGCGTGAACTCAAGAAGGAGCCGTACCGCGCCCCGGTGGTGGTGGCGGTGGGCGACACCACCCCCGCGGCACCCGCGCGTGGTGGTGCCGCGGCGGTGGCGCAGGAGATCCTCGACAGCCTCGCGCGTGCCAAGATGACCGCGAACGCGACGCGGCGCCGGGCGATGTACCGCGGCCCCGAGGGCTTCCGGCCCGCGGGGCTCCTGCCGACCACGGAGCGTGCGGGGATTTCCGTCGCGGCACTCCTCGACAGCACGATGGCCCTTCCCGACCCGGCCTCCTTCACCGCGAACCGGTACGAGGGGCGGCTCAAGGCCGAATACGTGGCGCGACCGCAGGTGGGGTACGCGCAGGACAACTTCGGTCGCGGCGTCTATGGCGGCACGACGATTGTCCTCGCCGACATGGTGGGGAACGAGCGGCTCGCGCTCGCCGGCGGCGTGAACGGTCGCCTCAGCGAGGCGCAGGTCTTTGCGGAGTACACCAACTTGGGCGGCCGTCTGCAGTACCAGCTCGGCGCGCAGCAGATGCCCTACTTCTTCCTCGCCGGCGCCAGTCAGGTGGGGAACGGGGCGCAGTTCCTGCAGACGCAGGTGCTCGCCCGCTTCATCGCCCGGTCGGCGTACGCGAACGGGATCTTCCCGATCAATCGCTTCACGCGCTTCGAGGTCGGCGCGAATTTCCAGAATGTCGACCGCTCGCTGATGTACATCAGCCAGGGGATTGACCTCAACCTTGGGCTCTCGACCGGCTTCTACATCGACTCCATCGTCGGCGCCGGCTCGCTGAACTACGTGTCGCCGTTCGTCGCGTACGTCTCGGACAACGCGCTCTTCAGCGGGACGGGCGGCATCTTCGGGCACCGCTACCGTGCCTCGGTGGAGAAGCTCGCCGGGAACGTCTCGTGGACCACTTACGGGCTCGACCTCCGGCGGTACGACCCGATCCTCTTCAGCGTGCTCACGCTCGCGAGCCGCGTCTCGTTCAACATCTCGGCTGGCCCGGACGAGACGGAGTTCCCGAAGTTCATCGGGCGCCCCGACTTCGTGCGCGGCTACGACCGGGAGCTGTACACGTCGAACTGTTCGGGCTCCGCGACTGACCCGAACCAGTGCGAGGCGACCCAGCTGCTCGGGAGTCGTGTCGCCTACGCCAACCTCGAACTCCGTTTCCCGCTGGTCCGGCGCTTCGTCCTCGGGGTGCTGCCGGTCTCCCTGCCCCCCGTCGACGGGCTCTTCTTCTACGACTTCGGGATGGCGTGGTCGCGTGGCCAGAGCATCTCGGCGACGCGTCCGGCGAACTACGACTTCCTGACGCAGCGCTATCCGCTCCGCAGCTATGGCTTCGGCGTGCGGATGAACCTGTTCAACATCGCCCTGATCCGGTGGGACTACTCGATCCCGCGTGACGGCTCGCTGAAGAACGGGTACTGGTTCTGGACCCTCGGCCAATCGTTCTGAACCGCGGCGGCTAGATTCCCGGGGTGCGCCGCCATCCCGACTCCCGCTCGGTCGTCCTCGCCCTCGCGCTGCTGAACGCCTGCGGGGGAGAGGCTCCGCCGCCCGC
>JBMTAR010000032.1:0-15518 GCA_049428925.1 Gemmatimonadaceae bacterium | reverse complement strand
TGGGGCTCCCACGGCGACATCGATCCCTCCATCGGCCTCGGGGTCGGACTCCGGCGCCGCGGGCACGACGTCACCATCGCGACGATGTCGTACTTCGCGGATCACGTCCGGGCCGCGGGGCTCGCCTTCCATCCGATCCGACCCGACGTCAGCCCGACGGACACGACGCTGGTGCGACGCATTATGGACCCCTGGCGCGGGAGCGAGTTTCTCCTGCGCGAGATCATCGGGCCGGCCATCGGCCAGATGTACGAGGACCTCGAAGGCCCCGCGCGCGCGTCTGACCTGCTGATCAGCCATCCCCTCACGATGCCATTGCCGCTGCTCGCCGAGCGTTTCGGCATCCCGTGGGCGAGCACGGCGCTCGCGCCGATGATGTTCTTCTCCGCGACGGACGTGCCGATCTTCCCGCCGGCGCCGTGGCTCAAGTCGCTCGAACGCACGGGCCCGTGGGTGGGACGCTTCCTCGCGAAGAGCGCGCGCCTCGCCTCGCGGGCCTGGCTCCAGCCGGTCACCGATCTGCGCCGTCGCCTCGGGCTCCCCGACGCGGGCTCGCCGATCTTCGAGGGCCAGCACAGCCCGCATCTCGTCCTCGCCCTCTACTCCCGCGTGCTCGGCGAGCCACAGCCCGATTGGCCCGCCAACGTCGTCATCACGGGCCAGATGTTCCACGACGCGGTGCACGGCGCCACGCTCCCGCCCGCCGTGGCGCGCTTCCTCGATGAGGGGCCGGCCCCGTTCCTCTTCACGCTCGGCTCATCCGCAGTGCTCACCCCGGGCCGATTCTGGGAGGAGAGCATCGCCGCCACGCAGCGGCTCGGCGGGCGGGCGCTGCTCCTCGTCGGGCCGGAGAACCGCGCGATGCTCGATGCCACGCTGCCACCGGGATGCCTCGCGGTGGAGCGTGCCCCGCACTCGCTCGTGATGCCGCGTGCGGCCGCGGTGATTCAGCAGTGCGGCATCGGCACGTTGACCTTCGCGATGCGCTCGGGCGTGCCGATCCTCGCGGTGCCCTTCGCCAACGACCAGCCCGACAACGCCTACCGCGCGGAGCGGCTCGGCGTGGCCCGCATCGTGACGCCGGGCCGCTACCGCGCGCGGCGCGTGGCGGCCGCGCTCGATGCGCTCACGCACGACCCGGCGGTGCGAACGGCGGTGACGCAGGTGGCGGAGCGCGTCAGGGCCGAGGGCGGGGTGGAGACGGCCTGCGATGCGCTGGAGTCGCGCTTCCGACTCCGCTAGACGTCGCAGCGCCGCAGCGCGTCCTCCACCTGATCCATCACCTCATCGTTGTGCATCACCGAGGTGAACCCTGCCTCGAACTGCGACGGCGCGAGATATACGCCCTCACGGAGCAGCTCGTGGAAGATGTGGGCGTACCGTTTCGTATCGGCGGTCTTCGCCGTCGCGTAATCCACGACCGGCGTCGCGGTGAAGAACGAGCCCCACATCGTGCCGGCACGCGTGGCCTGGAACGGAATCTCCCGGTCCGCGGCCCAGTCGGTGAGCAGGCGCACGAGCCGCGCCGCCGCGGTCTCCGCCCGCGCGAACATCCCGGGGCGCGCGAGCACATCGAGCGTCGTGATTCCCGCCGCCATCGCGACCGGGTTCCCGCTCAACGTCCCCGCCTGGTACATCGTCCCCGCGGGCGCGACCATCTCCATCAGGTCGCGTCGCCCACCATAGGCGCCCACCGGCATCCCCCCGCCGATCACCTTCCCGAGCGTGGTGAGGTCCGGCATCACGCCGTAGTGTGCCTGCGCGCCGCCGAGGGAGACGCGGAACCCGGTCATCACCTCGTCGAAGATCAGCACGATCCCCCGCGCGGTGCAGAGCGCGCGGAGCCCCTCGAGGAAGCCCGGTTGGGGCGCGATGAAGCCCGCGTTCCCCACCACCGGCTCGACAATGACCGCCGCCACGGTGCCGGCGTGCGCGTCGAGGAGCTGCGTCACCGCGTCGAGGTCGTTGTACGGCGCGGTCAGCGTGTCGGCCGCCGTGCCGGGTGTCACCCCCGGTGAGTCAGGGAGACCGAGCGTCGCGACGCCGGAGCCGGCCTGCACCAGGAACGCATCGCCGTGCCCGTGATAGCAGCCGGAGAACTTGAGGAGCTTCGCGCGGCCGGTCGCGGCACGCGCCAACCGCACCGCGCTCATCGTGGCCTCGGTGCCGCTCGAGACGAACCGCACCATCTCCATCGACGGCACCATCCGTACGATCCGCTCGGCGAGGTCGGCCTCGAGCGCGCAAGGCGCCCCGAAGCTCATCCCGTCGACGACCTGCTTCCGTACGGCCTCCACCACCTCGGGATGCGCGTGCCCGAGGATCATCGGGCCCCACGAGAGGACGAAGTCGACGTAGCGATGCCCGTCCGCATCCCACAGGTACGGGCCCTGCGCCCGCGAGATGAAGCGTGGCGTCCCGCCGACGGAGCGGAATGCGCGCACCGGGCTGCTCACACCGCCCGGCATCAGGGTCTTGGCCCGCGCAAACAACGCCTCCGACCGGCTGGTCGGGGGCGCATCGCTGGGCTGGATCAGTCCGCCGTGGACAGCCATCGGGCGACCTCCTTTGCATAGTAGGTGATCACTTGGTGGGCGCCCGCACGGCGGATCGCCACGAGCGACTCGAGTGCGGCCCGACGCTCGTCGAGCCAGCCCCGCTCGGCGGCCGCCTTGAGCATCGCGTACTCCCCGCTGACCTGATACGCGACGAGCGGGTGCGGAAAGCGGTCGCGCACCTGCCGGATGATGTCGAGCGCCGAGCCCGCTGGCTTCACCATCAGGAGGTCGGCACCCTCGTCGACGTCGATCTGCACCTCGACGAGCGCCTCGCGGGCGTTCGCGGGATCCATCTGGTACGCGCGTCGGTCGCCGAATGACGGGGTGCTCTCCGCCGCACCACGGAATGGTCCGTAAAACGCTGATGCGTGCTTCGCGGCATAGCTGAGAATCGGTGTATCCAGGAAGCCCGCCTCGTCGAGCGCCGTACGGATCGCCGCGACCTGGCCATCCATCATCGCGCTCGGCGCGACGATGTCGGCACCGGCGCGCGCGTAGCAGACCGCGGCAGCGCCCAGCAGGGGCAGCGTCTCGTCGTTGACGACCACGCCCGAGTCGTCGCGCACGATCCCGCAGTGCCCGTGCGCGGTGTACTCGCAGAGGCAGACATCGGCGATCACCACCAGCGACGGATCGAGCCGCTTGAGTTCGGCGATCGCCTGCGGCACTGGTCCGTCCGGGTCCCACGCCCCCGTTCCCTCGTCGTCCTTGTGGCGCGGGATCCCGAAGAGCAGCACGCTCCGGATGCCGAGCGCACGGATCTCACGCACCTCCGCGGCGAGCCGGTCCACCGAGAGCTGCGCGTGGCCCGGCATCGTCTCGATTGGCTTGGTGACGCCGGTGCCTTCGACGATGAAGAGCGGATGGATCAGATGGGCCGCCTCGAGTGACGTCTCGCGCACGAAGGCGCGGAGCGCTTCGGTGCGGCGCGTGCGCCGCGGGCGGCGCGCATCAGGGAGCGTCGTCGGCAGGATCGTATCGAGCATCAGGGCCTCCGGGGGACGGGCGCGGTCAGACGGCGATGGAACGAGTGGCGAAGCAGCGGAGCAGCGCATCGAGCAAACCGGCGTCATCGTGGCTCGCCGCCACGGCGTCGACGGGGAGGCCGCAGTCCCGCGCGGCCGAGGCGGTCACGGGACCGATGCAGACAATCAGCGGACGCGTGGTGGGATCGAGGGCGGCGACCTCGATGCCGCTCGCGGTGAGTCCCTCCACCACGTGCCGCACGGTCGAGCCACTGGTGAAGGTGATCGCGTCCACGTGCCCGTCGCGCAGGATCTCCGCGACGCCGAGGGAGCCCGCGTCGGAGACGGTGCGGTAGGCCACCGGCGCGAGGACCTGCGCCCCCCGAGCGGTGAGGGCATCGATTAACGCGGGTCCGGCGAGGTCACCGTGCGGCCAGAGGATGCGGTCTCCTGGCGCGACGGGCAGTTCTCGACCGAGCGCATCCGCCACCGCCTGCGAGGGGGTGAAGGTGACCGCCGCACCCGCCGCCCGCAGGGCGACGGTGGTCGCGGTGCCGACGGCGGCGATGCGCAACGTCGACGGCCAGGTGGCATCCGGTCCGCGCGCTGCCTGCACGGCGCGCACAGCGTTCGCACTCGTGCACACGAGCCAGTCGACACGCTCAAGCTGCCGCAGGGCTTCGACGAGCGGCTGCGGGTCCTCGGGTGGGAGGATGCGGATCGCCGGCGCGGCGATCGGGGTGGCGCCGAGGGTGTGCAACGTCTCGAGCAGCGCGGCGCTCTGCGCGGCCGCGCGTGTCACGACGATGCGTCGTCCCTCGAGCGGCCGCTCACGCATGCAGCGTCCCGACGGCGAGGGCCTCGGCGAGAAGTGTCGACCCGCCCGAGGCGACAAGTGCGTCGGCGGTCGCCTGGCCGATCGCGACTGCGTCATCGACAGCGCCGTCGCGGTGCACGCGCACGAGCCGCCCGTCCGGGGCGCCGACGAGCGCGGTCATCGTCAGGGTGTCGCCGGTGATCGTCGCGAAGCCCGCGAGCGGCGCATTGCAGCCCGCGCCCATCGCGGCGAGGAAGGCGCGCTCGGCCTCCGCACATCGACGGCTCGGGAGATGATCGAGGGCCGCGCAGAGCGCCTGCGCCTCCGTGTCGTCCGCGTGCGTCTCCACCGCGAGGATCCCCTGCGCGACGGCGGGGAGCATCCGGTCGGGGTCGAGGTACTCGGTGACCACGCCGTCCCAGCCGAGTCGGGCGAGCCCTGCGGCGGCGAGGACGATGGCGTCGTAGTCGCCGCGGTCGAGCTTGGCGAGCCGGGTGTCGACGTTGCCGCGGATGTCGAGGCAGATGAGGTCGGGGCGCAACGCCTTCAGCTGGCAGGCGCGGCGCGGGCTGGACGTTCCCACCCGCGCCCCGTGCGGGAGCGATGCGAGAGGGCCCGCCTTCGAGATCAGTGCATCACGGGGGTCGGCTCGCTCGGTGTACGCTGCGATGGTGAACTCGGCGCCGAGCGTGGACGGCAGGTCCTTCGCGGAATGGACCGCGAGTCGGATACGACGGGCCCGCAGCGCCTCCTCGATCTCGGCGACGAAGAGCGAGTTGCGCCCGATGGCGGCCAAGGGGCGGTCCTGGATCTCATCGCCCCGCGTGCTGATGCGCTCGAGTGTGATGGTGAGCGCCGGGTGCCCCGCCAGGAGGCGGTCCCGGATGTGGTTCGACTGCCACAGCGCGAGTTGGCTCGCGCGGGTCCCGATGACCATCTCGGTCTCTCTGCTCACCATCCACCTCCACCCATCCAAGGCGGACGTCCCGGGACCTCGGCGCCCGGGGGGGTACGCCTTGTGCGTCAGCCAGCCGGCCCAAAGGGGCCTCCGGGGCGAAGATACGGTCCGGCGGGCAATTTGTCACGACCCCCTGTCGTCACGCTTTCCTGACGAAAGGTCCAAAATTCGCCCAACTTTGCTAGTGCTTTTTCCTGGCCCGCGACTTATATAGATGGCACGGCGCCCTTCCGGGTGGCCGTGGCTGACCCCCCGCAGCCCATCGTGTATGCCTCGCGCCGAACGTCCCCCCGTCGGATCGGCACAGTCGTCGCCGTCACAGATCCTCCACCATCCAGAGCGGATGGTGCAGGCGCACGGTGTGTTGCTCGTCGTCGCCGAGCCACACGGTCAGGTGATGCAGGTCAGTGCGAACCTCTCCGAGCAGCTCGGATGGGCGCTCGACGACCTCGTTGGACACGGCGTCGATCGCCTCGGCACGGAACTCGCGCACGCCGTGCGCCAGTGGACGGAGGCGGGATCGCTCACGCTCGCGGTGCCGCGACGCGTGCGCCTCACGACGGCGACCGGGACGACCACCGCACTCGTCACGATGCATCGGCCAGGCACGGGAAGTGTGCTCGTCGAGCTCGAGGACCTGCGGAAGACGCTGCCCAAGCGGACCCCGCCGCTCACGGCGCGGCTCACCCAGATCGTCTCTCGACTGAGCGCCGCGCATTCGATCGCCGCCCTCGCCGACCTCGTCGTCACCGAGCTGCGCGAGCTGACAGGGTTCGATCGTGTCGTGATGCAGCGGTGCGACGTCGCCGGCCACGCAGAGGTGATTGCGGAGGCACGACGCCGGACACTCGTCGCGCACCTGCATCGCCGCGTGCCGGCGCACGCCGTCCACGCCGGCGCCCGCGCCCATCAACTGCGGCATCGCACGCAGCTGGTGATGGATCTGCACGCTGACCCGGTGCCGATGTACCCGCCGATGGAGCGAGCGGGGCGCGTCACAGACCTTACCGCGGCCTCGCTGCTCGCCCTGCCGCCGGCCGATCGGGCGCAGCTGGTCGCTGACGGTGTCGGCGCACTCTTCGAGGCCTCACTGCTGCACGAGGGCCGGGTCTGGGGCCTCCTCCACTGCACGCACGGAAGTGCGCGGTATCTGTCGGTCGACGTCCGCGCGGCGGTCGAGTTGCTCGCCGAGGTGGTCTCCACCCGCATCTCGGCGCTCGAGCACTACGCGGAGGCGCAGGCCGAGGTGTTGGTGCGCCGTCTCGAACATCGTCTGATCGAGGCGACCTCCGCCGATGGAGATTGGCAGCGTGCGCTCTTCGAGACGCCGCGCCAGCTCCTGCAGCCCCTCGGCGCGACGGGTGCCGCCCTGCGGTTCGACGGAGAGATCCACACCACCGGCGATGCCCCCGCCGTGGCCGACCTCCAGCGTCTCTTCGCCTATCTCGACACGCAGGCGATGCCGGGGGTCTTCGCGACCGCCGCCATCAGCAAGGAACACCCCCCGCTTGCCACCCTGTCGCGCAGCGCCGCTGGTGTCCTCGCCGTCCGGGTCGGTGCCGCACGAGGTGAGTACCTCGCGTGGTTCCGACGCGAACAACCGCACGAGGTCACCTGGTCCGGCACCGCCCCGACGGCAGGCCCGCGCACGGCGCCCACCGCCGATCCCACGTGGCGTGAGCACATCCGGGACACCGCGCTCCCCTGGCGGATGCGCGAGTGCGCGATCGCGAAGGCCATCGGGGCCTCGGTCGCGGATATCGTCACGCAGCTTCGGTCCGTGCGCGTGCTCATCGCGGAGCATCAGCTCGCGAAGATGCGCGGCTCGGTGGAGGCGATGGACGAACCGGTCGTCATCACCGATGCCGACGGCGACATCCTGCTCATCAACTCGGCGGTTGCCCGGCTCATCGGTGGCCCGCATCGCCAGCTCCAGACGCTGGAGGACTTGGCCGGCGCCTTCGTGCAGGGTGACCAGATCTCGGCGATGCTCCAGACCTTGCTCGTGGACCGTCGTCCGTGGCGTGGCGAAGTCCGTCTCACGGCGCGCGGACACGACGTCGGGACCCCCGTCGCGGTGCGCGCCGATCCGATTCCGGGGATGGATGGTGGGCTCCTCGGCGTCATCGTGATGCTGACCGATCTGAGCGAGCGACACGGCGCCGAGGTGGCTCGCGAGCGGCTGCAGCGTATGATCCTCGCGGCGCAGCGACCTGCAGGGGCGCCGGGCGAGGCGCCGCCGGCTGCACCGACGGTGCAGGGTCTGGTCTCCGCCATCTGGGCGAATGCGGGCGTGGCGGTGAGTGAGATCGCCGATAGCGCCGATGCCGCATCGATCGCGCCGCTGTTGCAGGAGGTCGAGGCCGCCACGGAGCACGCGGTGCGCCTCTCGGCCATCATCGGACGCTTCACACTCGATCCCGGTCCGACCCCCGACGGCGAGTAGTCGCGGTCAGACCGCGAGCGGCGTCCGCTGGGCGCCGTCGCTCGTGAACCGAACCGATGCGACGCTCGGCATGCCGCGCTCCTGCACGACGCGTATGGCCATCTGCTGGCCCTGGGCGAGGCAATCGCCGAGCGAGACGCCGCCGCGCCACTGTCCTCCCAGGTAGAGCCCGGGGTGCTCCGACTCGATGCGGAGCGCGGCCCCGACCACGCATTCGTGTCCGAGCGCGTACTGTGGGATCGCCTGTGACCAGACCTGATGCTGCACGAGCGTTGGTGCGCCGCGCACGCCGAGGAGCGCCTCCAGGTCCGCGAGGACGAGCGGGAGGACGGAGTCGGTTGACATCCGGCCGATCTCCGGCATACGCTGGCCGCCGAGGAAACAGGTGATGAGCACCTGACCGTCGGGCGCGCGGCCCGGAAAGAGGGACGACGAGAAGATCGCGCCCAGGATGGTGCGACCTTCGACGGCGGGGCAGAGCATTCCGAAGCCATCAAGCGGATGCGCGACCGCGTTGCGCGGGAACCCCAGCGCGAGCGTGGCAACCGGCGGATGCTCGATACGCTCGATTGGCTGGAGCGCCTGCCGGATCTGCAATGGGAGGTCGATGCCGTGCAGCGCGTGCGCAGGACCGGCGTAGCAGACGGCATCACACCCGATCTGCGCCGACCGGCCCTCCGCATCCTCGACCCCCACCTGCCAGCTGTCCCCGTGCGGTTGCACCGTGGTCACACGTGTCCGCAGGCGCACGCGTCCTCCGAGGGCCTCCGCCATCCGATTCGGCAACGTGGCGAGTCCTTCACGAAAGCTCGTGATACCGCGGTGCCGGACGACCCCCGCGCGGGCACGCGCCTCGCGGAGCCCGCCGAGCAGAACAGAGCCGTGGCGCCGCTCCGCGTGGAAGAGCATCGGCATCGCGTGGCGTGCGGAGAGACGGTCCGGATCACCGGCGTAGATCCCCGAGACGAACGGAGCCACGAGGTAGGTGAGCACCTCGGGACCGAAACGCCGGCGCACCAGCGAGGCGATCGACTCATCGGCTGGGTCGCGGACCGCCATCACCCAGGGTTCGCGGAGCAGCCGCCACTTCGCGGTACCGGAGAGCGCCCGCGAGGTGAGCAACGAGGCGGGACCGGAGGGGAGTGCGACCGGCGCACCGTCACGGACGATGAACCGTCGCTTCGCGGACGGGGCGGGGAAGACCCGCTCGCGCCCGAGACCCAGGCGCGAGATGATCGATTCGAGTGTCGGCGTGGCGCTGAGCGAGGTGGGACCGGATTCGACGAGGAAGCCGTCGACACGGCGGGTGGTGATTACACCGCCCACGTGTGTGCCAGCGTCGAGCACCATCACGTCGACGCCTTGATCCCGGAGTTCGAGCGCGGCGCTCAGCCCCGTGACCCCGGCGCCAATCACGACCACCCGCATCGGCTCAGTCCTCGCCGGCCCAGTCGCGTGGGGCGAGCATCGCGGCCAGCTCGGCCTCGATCGAACCCTGCGCGGGCTCGTGGTACGGGGCCCACGCCGCAAGCGGCGGGAGCGACATCAGGACACTCTCGGTGCGCGCCCCCGTCTGGAGACCGAAGATGGTGCCGCGGTCGTGGACGAGGTTGAACTCCACGTATCGACCCCGACGATACAGCTGGAGTGCCTTGTCCCGCTCCGTGTACGGCAGGTCACGACGCGAGTGGACGATGGGGCCATACGCATCATCGAGCGCGCGGCCCACCGTGGTCACATAGGCGTGCAGCGCCTCCGGCGAGAAATGGAACGGGGCCTCACTCGGCCGGAGATGATCGAAGAAGACGCCGCCTACGCCACGCGCCTCGTTCGCGCGGTGGAGGTTCCGGAAGTATTCGTCGCACCACGCCTTGTGCGCCGGATAGAGACGCGGGTCGTGCGCGTCGCATGCCCACTTGAGCGATCGATGGAAGTGTCGCGCATCCTCGGGGAACGGATGCATCGGTGTGAGGTCGGTGCCGCCGCCGTACCAGGCGTCGTGCAGTTGGCCGTCCGCATCGGTGAGTTCGAAATAGCGAACGTTGAGATGGACGGTCGGCACCATCGGGGAGCGTGGATGCACCACCACACTCACGCCGGTCGCGAAGAAGTACGGTGTCGCGTCGGGCGGGACGTTACCGCCGAGACGCTTGGCCGCCTCCGGCGGCAGGATGCCCTCGACGAGGGCGCGGTTGACGCCAGCCTTCTCAAAGACCGCCCCATCGCTGAGGAGCCGCGACCGACCACCGCCACCCCCCTGCCGATCCCACGCCGCCTCGGAGAAATGCCCACCATCGAGCCGCTCGAAGAAGGTGGTGATCTCGTCCTGCAGCTGGGCGGTCCACGCCGCCATCAGGTCGCGCCGTGCGGTACGTGTAAGCCCTTTCGCCATTGTCATCGCGCCACCTCCGCCGAATGCGCGGCGGCCATCGCACCGCGGGAATCCCACGCCTGCACCGTCTCGATGAACGCCTTCGCGTGGGAAACGGGGACGTCGGGCAGAATCCCGTGTCCGAGGTTCGCGATGTATCCGGGGCCGTCGATCGCCGCGAGCATTGCCTGTGTCCGCTCACGGATCACCTCCGGCGCCGCGTAGAGCGTGCACGGGTCGAGATTCCCCTGGATGCCGCATCGCCGCGTGTCCGCGACCCCACGGGCCCACGCCGCATCGGTGTGCCAGTCGACGCCGAGCACGTCACACCCGGTGGCTTCGGCGATCTCGCCGAGCGCCCAGCCGGCGCCCGGGGCGAAGGCGATCACTGGGACGCCCGCCGTCTTCGCGATGCGCGCGGCGCGTGCCATATACGGCAGTGCGAACTCGCGGTACTCGCGCGGGCCGAGCGAGCCGGCCCACGAGTCGAAGAGCTGCAGCGCCTGCGCACCGGCCGCGGCCTGGGCGACGAGGAACCGCCCCACGTTGTCGGCAAGCCGCCCCAGGAGCGCGTGCGCGAACTCGGGATCGGCGAAGAGGAGCTTCTTGGCGATGCTGAACGACTTCGTCCCTTTCCCCTCAGTCATATAGGCGAAGAGGGTCCACGGCGAACCCGCGAAGCCGATGAGCGGAACGCGGCCGTTGAGCGCACGGCGCGTCATCCGCAGCGCGTCGAGATGGTAGCGCAGTCCCTCCTCCGGCTCGACGTCGCGGAGGCGCACGAGGTCGCGCATCGTGCGGACCGGATCGGAGAACTGCGGCCCGACCCCCTCGTCGACGGTGAGGTCCATCCCCATCGCGTCGGGAATCACGAGGATGTCGGAGAAGATGATCGCCGCATCGACACCGATGAGGTCCACCGGCTGGAGCGTCACCTCGGTGGCGAGCTCCGGTGTGCGGCACATCGTGAGGAAGTCGGCTTTCGCGCGCACCGCGCGATACTCCGGCAGGTAGCGGCCGGCCTGCCGCATCATCCAGACGGGCGGGCGCTCGACCGGTTCACGGCGGAGGGCGCGGAGGAAGAGATCATTCGTGGCCATCAGTGGCTCCGGGGGGAAGGACGCCGGCCGCGCGACGGCTGGCGGTCGGATGCGGGGGCCGGCATCGGCCCTGCGAAGAGAGAATCGAGCGTCAGGTGGAACGCCTGCAGCGCCTCGCCGTGGGCGATGGCGGTCCGCAACTTGGTCATCGGACGGGCGAGGAGCTTCGCGACGATGCGGTCGGTGGCGTGATCCGCCACCGCATCCCCCGCGGCGAAGGTGAGCTCGCGGCGGCAGATCTCCGTCAGCGCCTCGGCGAGCGGGCGGATTGCCTCGCGGGCGGCGGCCACCGCTACCCACTCGACGAAGCTCGCCAGCTCGGCTTCGACGATCGACTCGGCGGCTGGCGCGGACGACTTCCGTGCCTCCTCCGCCTGCAGCACTGGAAGGTGCAGGGCGTCGAGGTCGGCTACGGTGATCCCCGGAACCCCGTGCAGCGCGGGGTCGATGTTCCGCGGCATCGAGAGGTCCATCAGGAGTAGCGGGTAGGTGCCGGTGCCGCAGTTGGCGCGCGCGACCGCGAGCGCCGGCGCCGTCACCACCGGCTCGTTCGACCCGGTGGCGGCGCTGGCCACGTCGGCCATCGCGCCCTCGCCGTGGAGCGCCTCATACGGGGCGGGGCGGCCGCCGCCCACCGCTGCCAACGTCTGCGCGCGCTTAGGCGAGCGGTTGATACACACCACGTCACGTGCGCCGAGCTTCGCGAGCTGCCGCGCGACCGATTGCCCCGTCTTGCCGCATCCGATTACGACGAGCCGCGCGTGCGCGAGATTGCCGAACCGGTCATGCGCGACCGCGGCGGCCTCCGCGCCCACCGAGCGTCGGCCCGCCGTGAGTGCCGTCTCTGCGTGCACGCGCTTCCCGGCGCGGAGTGCGGTCTCGAAGAGCCGGTGCAGGACGGAGCCCGCCGCGCCGGCATCCGCCGCCTCGCGGTACGACTGCCGCAGCTGACCGAGGATCTGGCCGTCGCCCATCACCTGCGACTCGAGGCCGCTCGCGATGCGCAGCACGCGCCGTGCCACATCGAGTCCCGCGCGCCGCTGGGCCACGCCAAGGAGCGCCTTCGCCCCCGCGCGGTTCCCCATCCAGACCCGCGCGATCGCGTCGACCGCGTCGTCAAACGCGGCCGTGCTGGCCGGGTCATGCCCACCCGTCCACGCGTAGATCTCGCTGCGATTGCAGGTGGCGATCGCGACGAGCTCACGGACGTTGGCGGGCAGCGCCGTCGTGTGGAGCCGGACGATACGCTCCGGCGAGAGATGGAACCGCTCCCGCGTCGCGACGTTCGCGTGGCGGAAGTCGACCGCGATGGATATCAGCATCGGGTCACCTGGCGTCGAAGGGACCGTTCAGCCGCACGACGGTCCAGTTGAGGTAGGTGGCGATTGCGACCCAGCCGAGGTACGGCGCGAACCAGATTCCCGCTTCGTAGGCGAGGGGTCGCGTCGTCCAGTACATCCCGAGGATCGAGAGCCAGAACGGGACGACCTGCCGCAGCGCCCAGTCGGGGCGCCGCCGCCGGAAGAAGAGCCAGCTCCACCAGACGTTGCCGATGCCGTTCACGAGACACGCCACCAGGAACGCCTGGCGCTCGCCCGGCGTCCCGCCGCCGCGCCACGCGATCACGCAGCCCGTGCCGGCGCAGAGGAAGACTGTCGTCCAGATGGGTCCGAAGAGCGCGTCGGGCGGTTTCCACCACGGCTGGCGCAACGCCCGATACCACGGACCGATCTCCGTGACGAGTGCACCGGCCACGGCGACCGCGCACCAGAACGCGATCGCCGCCGTGACGGGAAGCCAGACTGCCGGCGCCATCACGCGGTCGCGAGGCCAGTGAGATGCGCAAGGTTCTTGAAGAAGATCCGCACGTGCGAGAGCGGCTTGGCACGCACCAGGCGCTTCCGCATGTACGCGTCGAAGGTGAGTTGCTGCACGTCGCGGTCGCGGCAGATGGCGACGAAGCGCTCGCGGCGCGCATCGGAGGTGTACCAGAAGCGCTGCATCACGTCGAGCACCCAGAAGACCTGCCCGTGCGCGCGCATGAACCGGCGGCGCGCCGAGGCGAGTGCGGCGGCGCGCCCGGTCGCGAGGGCCTGCTCGACCGCGTCGGCGGCGAAACGCCCGCCCGTCATCGCGTAGAAGATCCCCTCGCCACTCGCCGGGGCGACGACGCCGGCGGCATCACCGGCGAGCACGACCTCGCGACCGTCGTCCCAGCGCGGCAGCGGATGGAGCGGGATCGGTGCGCCTTCACGCCGGATGGTCTCCACCTGGTCGAGTCCGGTGTCGGCACGGAGCTTGGCCACCGATTCCTTCAGCCCAAACCCCCGCTGAAGCGAGCCGGTGCCGATGCTCGTGGTCTTCCCGTGCGGGAAGATCCACGCGTAGAAGTCGGGCGAGAGCGGGCCCTGGTAGTACACGTCGCACCGATCGTGCGCGAAGACCCGGCTGTCGGTCTCCGGCGACTTCACGATCTCGTGATAGGCGAAGACGAACTTCCCCTCATCGGCCCGCGGCACGCACTGGCGTGCCACCTGCGAGAGTGCCCCATCCGCACCGATGATGTACCGGGTGCGCACCGACCGCTCCTCGCCGTGGCGCGAGCGGCCGTCCGTGTAGTGGATGCGCGCGACGCCGTCGGCATCGTGGGTGCGCCGCACGAACGCGCCGAGCCGTCGCTCCGCGCCGGCCGTCGCCGCACGCGCTCGCAGCCACTCGTCAAAGACGTCGCGGTCCACCATCCCGACAAAGCCGTCGCCGACCGGGATGTCCACGGTCTGCCCCTTCGGCGAGATCATCCGTGCCTCATTGATGCGCGCGACGAGCAGCGACTCCGGCACCTCGAAATCCTTGAGCAGCTGCGGCGGCACGGCCCCGCCGCATGGCTTCACCCGCCATGCGCGGTCGAGGAGCAACACCTTCCGGCCTTTCCGTGCCAGGTCGTGTGCCGCCGTCGCGCCTGCCGGTCCGCCACCCACCACCACCACGTCATACGTCGTCTCGAGAATCATCAGGTCGTCTCCTGGGGGGTCTGCACTCGTTCGCCGGCGCGGGGGGTGATCCCGTATCGGGCCACCAGCTGCCAGGCGAAATCCGGGATCATCCGCCGCATCCGATGCGGTCGCTCGTGCCGCAGGGCGAGAATCCCCTCGGCACACTTCATCTCCACACGGGTTCGCGCGAACTCGAGTCCCTTCGGGCCGAAGCGTCGTTGCGCCCAGCCGATGACTGGCCGCGCCCAGTCCGGGGCCCCACGCACCGGGAGCCCGCCCGCGGCGCGCTCGCTCAGCGTCACGAAGGTCTTCACGGCCCCGGTGCGATTCCCCCGTGAGCCCGGCGCTGCGAGTGTCATCTCGTCGCGGATCAGGTCGAGCATCGCCTCGCCACGTGCGGTGCGGACCAGCAGCCACTGGTCACCCTCACCGCCCATATAGCCGACGGTCAGATCGCTCAGGCTGTTCGTGTAGTCGAAGCACGAGCGGCAGGTCGCGGGGAAGAAATCCCGAGGCAGGTCGCGGATCGGAAGCTGCAGGAAGGGGATGAAGCGATGCGTCCCATCGCGGAAGCGCAGCTCCACGCGGAAATCCGCGAGGAACTCGAGATACGTCACCTCGTCCGGCGTGTCGGTGAGGAGCCCGAGGAACTGGTGGAATCGCTCCGTCGTCGTGTTGTCGCTGCACGGCGTCCCAATCACGTACAGCGCCTCGAGCCCGAGCTCCGCCTCGAGCGCGCGCAGCGCGTGCACCTGGCAGGCCACGCCGATCACCGCAAGGCGGCGGTACCCCCGCGCGACGCACTCGTCGAGGAGCGCGAGCAGCGGGCTGTAGCCCATCTTCATCCCGCGGCACGCCGCCATCCCGTGAGGCGTGGTGACAATCACCGGCCGTGGCCGCCACCGGTCATCAGGGTCACTGGCCGTGGCGAGGACGGCATCCACGGCGCCGGTCTCGAGCAACCGCTCGCCCAGCCGCGTGGTGATTCCGGTCCACTGGGCGCCGGCCCGCGGCCGGTCGAGGCGCGCCCGGTACATCGCGCGATGCACGCCGAAGAACGCCTCATCGCCACGCGTGAGGTCGCGCGGTCGTCCGTGCACCTGTCGCTCCAGCACGTCGTAGCGCGGATGGATGAACTGGCAGGCCTTCCCACACTGATGCGCCCACGACGATCGCGAGACCCCGCAGTCGGTGCAGAGGTCGCGATGCGGCGCGGGCGCGAGCGCCGGCGTCTCCGCGAGGAGCGGGAGAGCGGCGACCGCCATCAGCGCATCGCCCCCAGGATCGCATCCCCGGCGGGGGGGGGGGGG